>JBFIMV010000171.1:0-5686 GCA_041611575.1 Desulfuromonadales bacterium
CTTGCAACACCTCAAGCCCGCTCATCCCGGGCATCTTGAGGTCAGTGATCAGCAGCTTGAAAGATTCGTCCTGCAAACGGTCAAGGGCCGCGCGACCATTGCTGACCGTTTCGACCTCATAACCTTCAGAGCTGAGAACGCGCCGCAAACCCTCGCGGATAACTGCATCGTCGTCGGCGACCAGAATTCTTTCCAGTTTCATGCTCATCCCTCTGCTATGACGTTTTTGTGATGGAGCCTCTCGCCGGCCGAAACCCGCTTGACCTCAGAAGCGACGGCAAACAACGCTGGTCGATTATCAATCCTTTCATGTCGCGGCATCCAGATCGGCAGCTCGATGATGAAGACCGTGCCATGATCAAGTTCGCTCTGGACCGAAATCTTTCCGCCGTGATTCTGAATGATGCCGTAGGAAACCGACAAGCCCAGCCCGGTCCCGGCAATCCCGTTATGTTCCTGGTTCTTGGTGGTGAAGAAGGGGTCGAAGATTTTTCCCAGGTTCTCCTCAGGAATGCCGCAACCGGTATCTTGGATGGTCGTCACCACCTGGCCATGCCTGGCATCTGTCTTCATCGTGATTGTCAAACGTCCACCCGCCGGCATTGCCTGACATGCGTTGACCAGCAGGTTGATGAAGACCTGCTCCATCTGCGTCGGGTCAACCTCTATTTCCGGTAGATCTGTACTGTAATTTCTGGCGATCTCGATGTTGTTCACCGTCGCGTGGTGTTCCACCAGAGCCAGCGTACTCTCAACGATCGCCGCCAGGGAGATGAGCCGCTTGTCCGGGATCGAGGTACGGGAGAAATCAAGCAGCCGCTTGACAATATCGGCGCAACGTTTGGTTTCATGGACGATCGTCTGTGCATCACTGCGCTGGCCGGCGGTCAGGCTCTTGTCCTTGGCGAACAGATTGGCGAACATCAGAATCCCCCCCAGGGGATTGTTGATTTCATGGGCAATACCGGCTACCAGTTGGCCGAGAGATGCGAGTTTTTCCGAGCGCACCAATTGGGAGCTGACCTTGGCGATCTCCTCAGTCCGCTCGCTTACCTTTGCTTCGAGGGTCTCCGTCAGCTCGCGGTACTCATCACGGGCCTGCTTGAGCTTGGCCGTCATGTCATTGAAGGCCTCCACGAGGTCGCCGATCTCGTCGTTCGATGTCAGCTTAAGCCGGCTGTCAAGCTGCATTTCCGAGACCTCTCGTGCATGCAGGAGCAGGTCATGGACCGGGTGGATGACCATGCTCTGTGTCATCCAGCTGAGACAGACAATCACGATCAACAACAGGATAATGCCAAAGGCGGCGATGCTGTCACGGTAGGCACCTGCCTGCACACCGATCTTCGCCAGCGATCCCTGCACCTCAAGAAAACCGAGGATTGAAATATCCGGTGTATGGACATGGCAGGCCGCCGTATAGCAGCTCGGCTTATTGTGAATCGCCGTTGTAACGCTGAGCATCTCTTCCCCTTGGGCGTTGTGGAAGATTCTCCGGCTGTCTTCGAGAGGATGATTTTCGTCCAGAAATATTTCGCTGCTGCACTCCTCGTCCCGACAGGGGACATTAATTTCTTCCCGGTTCTTGCCTATCTCCTCTGCGCAAGTCGAGAAATGCACGAACCCACCCGTGCTGAACAGGCGAATACGGTCGATTTTTTCATGTGAACTGACTTCCTCCATCATCTCGTAGACCCGCTGGCGGTTGTCTTCAAGCATCTGAAAATGCGTAGTATGCAGTATGATTTCACTGACGGTTTCTATATCGTCCTTGGCATCCAGCAGAAATATTTCCTTGAGCGTCGTGATGTTGTAGTAAGCGAAGAGAGAGATCATGATGAGCAGGATGACACCGGTCCTGAAGGTGAATTTGCTGATCAGGCTTTGTCTCAGAGCCCTGAAAATCAACATGGTTACCATCCGGTGAAAACAAAAAACCGAGCAACCATGAACAATTCCGGCGGACCGGAATTTCCTGGCAGCCCGGCTGTCTTGATGTCAAGACCCGAAGCTTTCCGCAACCTTTCTCGCGAAAGGATTGGCCCTGGCAGGTGCTTAATTCATTTTAATTATTGTCTACCAATATAGCGACTTCGCGACTCCTGTCAAGCTTTTCACGCGGGACCGCGTCGCTTCCGGCTAAATTCGCACCGTCTTGTAGAGGAAGTTCTTGAACTTGTAGAATCGCCGCTGTTCATCGGCATCGTCGCTGTGCGGGGAGCAGGCGCGCAACATGACGGCAATCTCCGGCATGCTACGGGCCCCTGCCCGGCGGGTCTCTTCGATCAAGGCACGCACCGTATCACGGGTCATTTCCTTGGCGGCGAACGGTTGGTGGACAAGGCTCCAGAAATCACCGCGGCCCGCCTCCAGCGCCTCCTGAATGACCGTAACAGGGTCTTTTGCCCTCTCGACGCCGGGGAGGACCTGTTCACCTGAAGTCAGGGCGCGCCGTATGTCTTCGCCGGAAATGACCCGGGTCTTGCTGAAGAGCAGCGCTCGCAGCAGGATCGAGCGCAGCTCGCGAATGTTGCCGGTGTAATCGTGGCGGACGAGCAGCTCCTGTCCCTGCCGGCTGATGGTCGGCACCTTGTCCGTCGGCGCATCCACCGGGCGATAGATGCGATAAAGCTGGCCGAGGAAGTGGACAGCCAGATCAGGGATATCATCGCGCCGCTGGTTAAGCGACGGCACGGCAATGGTCAGTTCGGACAGGCGATGGTAAAGGTCGGCGCGAAAGCGCCCCTCGGCAATCAGGCGCGGCAGATCGCGATTGGTGGCGGCCACCAGCAGCACGCGGACGTAGCGCGTCTGGTTCTCACCCAGACGGACGAACCCCCCGTTGTCGAGAAAACGCAGGAGCTGCACCTGGGTCTTGGGATCGGCGTCGCCGATCTCGTCGAGAAAGACGACACCCCCCCTGGCCGCCTCAATGATCCCCAGCCGGTCCGCGTGCGCCCCGGTGAACGCGCCCCGCTTGTGGCCGAAGAGTTCCGAGTAGGTCAAATCGCCGCTGTAGGCAGCGATATTGGTCTTGGTCACCGGCAGTTCGCCACTTGCCCCCTCGCGGGAACAATACATTTCGTTGAGCAGCGAGTAGATATTGTTGAAAAGGAATTCTTTGCCGCTGCCGGTGTCGCCAGTGATCAGGATGGTCGGCAGGCCGATGGGGGCCTCACGCAGGCCGGTTCGCTGCCAAATGAGGATGCGTCGGAACAGCGGCGGTGTAATCGTCTCGATGATTTCAACGATCTCCCTGGCCTTGGCCGAGTTGCCGATGATATTGCCGAGACGGTAGGAAGAGATTTTCGGGTCGCGGTAGGCAACGTCGGTCTGCAGACGCTGGACCTCCGAAGTCAGACGCTCGATCTGCAACAGGCCGGCCAGGTGCCGGGCGATCATCTGCACGATGATTTGCAGGATGCGCTGGTGCTCGTCCGTGAAGAAATGCGGGGTCAGGCTGCTCAGGCAGATAACCGCCAGGACCTGTTGCTCAACCGTCACCGGGACGGCAATCTCGCTGCGAATCACCTTGGTCACCTGCCGGTAAAAACCGTTGCCGGACATCTCCTGCAAGGTGTCACCGATCACCACGGGCTGCCGCAGGGAGGCGGCGTAACCGGTGAGGCTGCGTTCAACCCGCGGGAGTTCGTCTCCGCCGATGCGCATCACGGGGATGTTTTTTTTCAGCCATTCCTTGCTCTTGGCGCCGCGCAGGCTCCCATCCGCCTCCTCGACGACCAGCCAGGCGTCGCCATCGCGCTCTTCGGCCAGAGCGATACTGCCGGTATCTGCGCCGATCAGCTCCGTCGCCTTGGCCAGCACCCGGTTGAGAAAGGAGGGGAGCCCCTCGAAGCCTTCCTGCAGGAGATCATTGATTTCCGCAAGCACCTGGATTTCCATGTGCTCATCGCCAATCTCCTGGATCACCCGTTGTGCCATCTCTGCATGGGCCTCGAGAAGTCCCTTCTCGAAATCGCTGAACCGGTAGGGTTCGCTGGTGAAATAGTTCACCAGGCAGATCACCCGTCGGGTCCTCATGTCATAGCGGGGTACGACATAAAGAGATGTCAGGCCGATCTTTTCTGTCAGGTAACGCTTCTGCAGCGACTGCGATTTGAGACTCGGGAAATAGACGGGTGACAGCAGCGTATCATCGATGATCACGCCATCCGCGTTTATATACTGCGAGAGGAGCGATTTTCCAGAGCCCAGATCAATCAGCTTTTCATCTTCGTAGAGTCTTTGAATTTCGGTGTCTTTGGCATGCGAAGCCAGGACCTGCAGCCCCTGGCCATCGTCGCCGCTGCCGATACGCGAAGGGATGAGCACCGACGCCAGCGAGAGCTTGTCGATCAGGCGCACGGCCGAACGCACCATGGTGCGTGCCGCCTCGGTCTTCTTGGCCTCGTCGATCTGCCGGGCGACGAGGATCTGCTGATGGTATTTGCCGGCCTGGTCGAGGGCGGGTGCAACCCGATCAAGGAAGTCCCGCAGGTCTCTCCGGGTTTCCGGTACGAGGACCCGGTCTTTGCGCGTACTGTCGATGCAGACGACACCTATGGAGCGCCCCTGGTACATCAGCGGGAGTTGGGTTGAAGATTCAATGCCGAAGCTTTCAGCGAGCCGCCGCGCCCGGTCCGGAAGCTGGTCCCGGTCGGCGAACTCCGTGTCCTGCTGCTCGATATAGACGCGTGACACCAGGCGGTTCTGATCGGTCAGGGCAAAAGAATGGGCCCGGACGGTCGAACGGACCCGTCCGGTCGCCAGGACGCAGCCAAGCACGCCACCGATAAGGTCCTCCAGATAAACACGACAGCGCGACCGGTGGGTAATCAGCGGGATTGTCTTGCCGATCTCATGAAGAATTTCCGCCAGGCTCTCCTTGCCGTAACCGACGATTTTCTGGATGGACTCATCAACCCGTGCAGCAGGCTTCATGTCACTCTCCTTGTGTGGTTTTGCTACTCACTGAAGATAGCCTGTTTCACCGCGCCGGTCAAAGAGGCACCGCTTGCCTTTGCCGCGGTTTTCATCAATACTGTCGCGAACGCCCTTGAAACCGAGGACAATTGTCATGCCCCAGCAGCTCCTCGTCATAACGCCCGACACAGTTTTCGGCGAAACCCTGGGCAAAAGGCTCCGGGAGCAGGGCTATCCCGTGACCGTCGCAACCGGGTTGACCAAGCCTTCTTCGCTCGAACACCCGCCGGCGATCTGCCTGATCGACCTGGAGCTGCATCGCAATCCCACCGGAGGCCACTGGGAAAGCTGGCTGCAGGACTGCATTACCGCCCACGTTGCCTGCCTCGCCTTCGACTGCAAGAACCCGCCCGACCGCTCACTGATCGAGCGCCTCGAGCCGCTCGGGGACATTCTGACGCATCCGGAAGACATGGCGGCACTGGAGAACCGGGTCCGCAGCCTGCTGACCACCCGCAAGCTGCATCGCCAGCTGGGAGCAGCCCGTCACCAGCTGGCAAAGCATCATAACGAGCTTCAGGAGTCATTGCGTTCAGCGGCGCTCATTCAGCGCAGCCTGATTCCGGCCCGCCGCTCGAACATCCACAACCTGCAGTTTTCCTGGAAATTCATGCCCAGCAAACAGGTGGGTGGCGATCTGTTCAACATCGTGCAGCTCGACGAGCAGACGGTCATGGTTTACCTGGTCGATGTCAGCGGACAC
>JBFIMV010000172.1:0-5656 GCA_041611575.1 Desulfuromonadales bacterium
GGGCCATTCCAGCATGACATCTCCCGCAGGCTTTATGCCACGGACTCAGGCAACCCAATGCGCCGGGCGGATCTCTCCGGTCACACTCACATGGCGCACTTCACAGCAGAGCTCGAAGCCGATGCGTTCCAGAACCGTGCGGCGCACATGGGCGATCACGTCGAGCACGTCACGCGCGCTGGCGCCGCCGCGGTTGACGATGAAGTTGGCATGCCGATGCGAGACCTCAGCGTTGCCGATGCGCAGCCCCTTGAGTCCGGCTTCCTCGATTATTTTACCAGGCGGGCCGACGGTGGCATGCATGGCGCCGGTGCTCAAGAAGACCGAGCCGCAGTTCGGCTCCTTGCGCGGGAACTTGCGGCGCCGCTCGCGCAGGTCGGCGAGCATCGCCCGGCGGATGACACGCGGGTCGCCGCGATCGCACTCCAGCTCGACACCGAAAACCACCGCGCCGCTCCCCTGCAGGGCGCTCTCCCGGTAAGCGAAACGGCAGGCGTCTCGTGAGAGAGTTCGAAGGGTGCCGTCGCGTTCGACGACCTGAACACAACGGACGTTCTCGCCGATCCCCTTGCGCTGGCTGCCGCCGTTCATGGCGACCAGGCCTCCGAGGGTGCCGGGGATGCCGATGATGTGCTCCAGGCCGGACAGGCCGGCCTGCATGGCGCGGCGCGCCACGCCGGGGACCCAGGCGCCCCCCTGGGCGTGAATCCGGTTGCCGTCGACGATGATGCCGCCGAAACGGGAGCCGAGTTTGAGGACGATGCCGCGCAGGCCGGCGTCGTCGAACAGCAGGTTGGTCCCCTGGCCGATCACGACCAGGGGGATCGCGTTTTCACGGGCGAAGCGGACCACGGTGGCGACCTGGGCGGCGCTCTCCGTTTCCACCAGCAGGTCGGCCGGGCCACCGATGTGCCAGCTGCTGTGGCGCGACAGTGGCTCGTCGAAAGCGTGGCGGCCGATGCCCTGGTCGACAAGCGACCGGTAACTACGAAAAATATTATCGGGGTCTTGCAAAGTCATGGTTTTCATGAAACCGGACAGCGCGGCATCAGGCTGCGGTGCCGGTCAGCTCTTGTGCTGCTGCACGCCGGCCGGACGGCGCGCGAGAAAAACCACATGGCGGTAGCCGCCGCGGCCGGGCTTTTCGTGTCGAACAATGAACCCCGCCGCCTTGAGGCGATCGGCAAAGCCTTCGTCGTAATTCTCGCCCCAGACGGCGAACAGCCCGCCGGGGACGAGGGCGTTCCGGGCTTGTTCGATCGCCCGGCGACCGTAGAGCGGGTCACCCTCGCGGTCAGTGCGGAAGTGCGGACCGCGATAGAGATCGAAGACGATCGCGTCGAAGTGCTCTGTCCGTCCGCTCCTGGCCGAACGTTTCACCACCTTGGCAACGTCGGCGATCTCGATGGTCACGCGCGGGTCGTCGGCCGCTGCGTCAGTCAGCCCCGCCAGGGGCCCACGGCACCATTGCACGACCACCGGGTTGAGCTCGGCCACGGTGACTTGCGCCGTCGGCGGCAGGCTGTCGAGCACCGCCCGCAGGGTGCAGCCCATGCCGAGCCCGCCGATCAGGACCCGCGGCGCGGGATGTTCTTTCAGCCCCGCACAACCGAGCTGGCCGAGGACGACCTCGGAGCGGTTGGCCAGGCTGTTCATCAGCACCAGGTTGTCCAGCGTGATCAGGAAATCCCTGGCACCGCGCTGCCGCAGCTCGAGGACGCCGTCGGCGGTTGCGACGGTTTCCAACACCTTCCAGGGCTGAGCCATGGGTGCCTACGCCCGGTGCCCGAGGCTCATCGCGCCTCTTTCAGGTAGCGGTAGTAGTCGGAGTCGGTAGTGATCACCAACCGGCCGTTCTCCTTGATCGACTTGCGGTACGACTCCAGGGTCCGCAGAAACGCGTAGAACTCCTTGTCCTGGTTGTAGGCCGAGGCGTAGATCGCCGCCGCTTCGGCATCGGCCGCGCCGCGCACCTCGAGGACCTTGCGGTAGGCCTCGGAGCTGATCTCCTTGAGTTCGCGCTCCATCTTGCCGAGGATCTCGGCCTTCTCGCCCTCGCCCTCGGAACGGTACTGGGCGGCGACCTTCTTGCGCTCGTTGATCATACGCTCGTAAACGCGGGTCCGTACCTGCTCGACATAGTTGATGCGCTTGATCTGCACGTCGACCAGCTCGATACCGTATTCCGGGGTGCTGGCCCGGGCTTTCTCCAGGATGCCGGCGAAGATCTCCTCTCGACCGACCAGCTCCTCCTTCTTGACCACGACCCCTTCGACCTCGAAACGCTCTTCACTGCCGTCCTGAGTTTTGTAATCACTGCCACGCACCAGTTCGACCAGCAGTCGCCCGGAGACGGCGTCGCGCACCACCGAGTCGATGATGTCGTCGAGGCGGCTCTGGGCGCCGCGCTCGGTGGCGACCGAGGTGTAGAACAGCAGGGGGTCGACGATCCGCCAGCGGGCGGTGGTGTCGACCCAGATGAATTTCTTGTCCTTGGTCGGGATCTGGTTGGGATCGCCGTCCCATTTCAGGATGCGCTTTTCAAAACGGTTGACGTTCTGCACGAAGGGGATCTTCAGGTGCAGGCCGGGGCCGACGACGTCGCCGACCGGCTTGCCGAACTGGGTGATGATCACCTGCTCGGCTTCGTTGACCACGTACAGACCACCCAGGCCGACAAAAACCACGGCGGCGATGACAACAAAGATAATAGGTGCTTTCATTGCTTGGCCCCTCCTTCCAGTTGCTTGCGCAGGGGGAGCAGCGGCAGCAGTCCCCCGCCCTTCTCATCCATGACGTAGATTTCGTCGAGACGCGGCAGAACCTCCTCGAGCGTCTCCAGATGAATCCGTCGACGGGTCACCTCCGGCGCCTTGCGGTATTCGGTCAGCAGCGCCTTGAAGCGGTTGGTCTCGCCACGGGCCTTGTTGATGCGCTCGACGGCATAACCCTCGGCTTCCTGCAGCGCCTGCTTGGCTTCACCCCGGGCGCGTGGCACCTCGCGGTTGAACTGCTCGCGGGCCTGGAAGATCAGGCTCTCCTTCTGCTGTTCGGCCTCGTTGACCTCGTTGAAGGCGGCCTTGACCGGGTCGGGCGGCGTCACGTCCTGGAACTTGACGGTGACGATCCGTACGCCGATGTCGTAGTTGTTGAGCGTCGTCTGCAGGTTCTGCTCGATCTGGCTGGCCAGCTGCGCGCGCTCGGTAGTGAGGACCTCGGTGACGTTGGCGTTGCCGATCGCCTTGCGCACCATCGCCTCGGCGATGTCGCGGATAGTGCCGATCGGGTCCTTGATGCGGAAGACGAATTTGAACGGGTCGGCGATCTGGAACTGCACGATCCACTCGACGTCACTGACGTTGAGGTCGCCGGTGAGGGTCAGAGACTCCTCTTCGAGGCCTTTCTTGCTGTAGGTCGTGCGCACGTCGGGAACCACCGTGCGGAAACCGAACTCCTCCTTGAGGACGCGCCCGGTCTGCACCAGGTAGACCTGGTCGATGCCGAAGGGGACCTTGAAGTGCAGGCCCGGTTCGGCGAAGCTCGAGAACTTGCCGAAACGCAGAACGACGCCGGTCTCTTCGGTGTCGACCTCGTACATGCTGCTGTAAGCGCCGAAAACCGCCAGGATGACGACGATCAGCAGCGGCAGAAAGCCTTTCTGCGGACCGAACTTGTTCTTGAGATGGTTCTTGATCTCGATGACCTTCTTTTCCAGATCCTCGCTCGAGGGCCCTCTGCCCCAATCCTGCATGTTTGCCTCCCTGATGCCGGGTAAAGTCGTGCTTTGCTGCAAACGCGCTGATGCCCTTGCGTTCGACGTAATGAGAAAAGCATTTATAACAGGTTTCATCCGCGAAACAAAGGATGAACGCTATTCCGCCCCGTCCGACGTGTCGTCAGTCATAACCGGATTCTTCGGAAATCCGTTCTTTGGCCATGACAGACCCCGGAATCCGGCCTATAATGTCAACCTGCAAAATCAATCCCGGGAGAAATGCATGATGATGGACGATCGTTTCGAAGACGAAGACAATGGCGACGAAGGCAGCTTTGCCGAACTTTTTGAACAGAGCCAGGTCGGCAGAACCGCCCTGGAGCCGGGACAGCAGATCGAAGCGACCGTCCTGCAGATCAGCGACGAGTGGCTGTTCCTCGACGTCGGCCAAAAGGGCGAAGGTGTCCTCGACCTCAAGGAGATGCGCGACGCCGAAGGTCAGCTGAAGGTGGCCGTGGGCGACCGGGTCAAGGTTTACTTCGTCTCGCGCAAGGGCGGGGAGCTGCGTTTCACCACCCGTCTCGGCGGGGGATCTGCCGGCACCGCCCAGCTCGAGGAAGCCTGGCGCAGCGAAATCCCGGTCGAGGGGCGCATCGAGAAGGAGATCAAGGGCGGCTACGAGGTCCGTCTGCCCGGTGGCGTACGCGCCTTCTGCCCCTTCTCCCAATCGGGCCTGCGCCGCCAGGAGGACAACAGCGAAGCCATTGGCCAGAGCCTCTCCTTCCGCATCACCCAGTTCAGCGAGCAGGGGCGCAACATCGTCGTCTCGCACCGTGCCATTCTCGAAGAGGAGCGCCGTCAGCAGCGCGAGGCCCTCAAGGAGACCCTCAAGGAAGGGATGATCGTCTCCGGGACGGTCACCAATATTCGCGACTTCGGCGCCTTCATCGATATCGGCGGCATCGAAGGGCTGCTGCCGATATCCGAAATCTCCTACAGCCGCATCGACAAGATCGGCGACGTGCTGCATGTCGGCCAGCAGCTGGAGGTCGCCGTCAAGAGCTGCGATTGGGAGAAGCAGCGTTTCTCCTTCAGCCTGCGCGACACCCTGGCCGACCCCTGGGGGCAGGTCGAGACCCGTTTTCCGGTCGGCTCGGTGCATTCCGGCAAGGTCTCGCGCCTCACGACCTTCGGCGCCTTCGTGACGCTGGAAGACGGGATCGACGGCCTGCTGCACATCTCGAAGATCGGCGGTGAGCAGCGCATCAAGCATCCCAAGGATGTCCTTGCTGCCGGCCAGCAGCTGCAGGTCGTCATCGAAAAGATCGACCGCGACGAGAAGCGCATTTCGCTGGCAATCCCCCGCGAGACCCCCGACGAGGTCGAGGAGACTTCCTACCAGGAGCCTGCCGGCAGCGGCATGGGAACCTTCGCCGCCCTCTTCAAGAACGCACAGAAGAAGAAATAGGCCATCGACCGTCCCCGGCCACAGAGCCGGGGACGGTCTTTCCGGCAGACAACCCCTATGCGCACCGCCGATTTCAAGTCAACCGTCCCGCCCGTCGAGGGGGCAGCATCCGGCAATCCGCTCCGCCAGGGGGTGTTGTTCGGTCTCGCGGCCTACCTCTTCTGGGGCACCTTCCCGGTCTTCTTCAAGGCGCTGCACGGCGCCATGCCGCTCGAGATCGTCTGCCACCGCATCGCCTGGTCGGCGGCCTTCCTGCTCGTGCTGGTCGGCGTCCGCCATCAGCTCGGCCCGGTCCTCCTTGCCCTGCGCGAACGCGCCAGCCTGCTGACGCTGTGCGGTTCGACCCTGCTGATCGCCACCAACTGGCTGGTCTTCATCTATGCCGTCCAGCGCGGCGAGGTCCTGCAGTCGAGCCTCGGGTACTTCATCACGCCGCTGATCAGCGTGCTGCTCGGCTTCCTCTTCCTCAAGGA
>JBFIMV010000173.1:0-5651 GCA_041611575.1 Desulfuromonadales bacterium
GAACCAGACGCTGGCGGCCCGCCTGCTCGGCATCTCCCAGCCCGCCTTGAGCAAACGTCTCCGTCAGTTACGGGACTGACGCGTTCTCAACACTGCGCCTGTTGTGCAAAGGGGTATAGCCGTGGTTATGCCCCCCGCATTGGTTATGAATGGCTAAGATTCTGAAATAATTGACAATTAACTCATTCTCCCCGTAAGCAATAACCTTGGTTATAGCCCTTTGTGGTTGCGCCGGGTTGTGTTTCGTGGGAAGTCTGCTAGTATTTTCAGTCTGTTGGAGCGCTTTAACGGAATTGGTACGGCCCTTGCTCAATACTCCTACGCCGCCCAACAAAATTTCGCAAATCAGCGGCCTTGCGACGATCAACCCCCTTGCCCTGGCAAGGTTTGTCCTGACACTCACACCTAAAAGGAGAAGCAGAGATGAAAAAAGTTGGTATGTTGGTTCTGGCTGCAGCATTGGTGGTGTTCGGCGCGAGCGACCTTCTCGCCGCCACCCAGTATGTGACCATCGGCACCGGTGGCGTCACCGGCGTCTACTACCCGACCGGCGGCGCGATCGCCAAGATGGTCAACAAGAAGCGCAAAGAGTACAACCTGCGCGCCACGGTCGAGTCGACCGGCGGCTCGGTGTTCAACGTCAATGCGATTGACGCCGGCGACCTCGAGTTCGGCGTCGTCCAGTCCGACCGTCAGTTCCAGGCCTTCAACGGCACGGCTGACTGGGAAGGCAAGCCGGTGACCAAGCTGCGCGCGGTCTTCTCGATTCACCCTGAGTCGGTGACCATCGTCGCCAACGCCAGCAAGAACATCAAGACCGTTGCCGACCTCAAAGGCAAGATCGTCAACATCGGCAACCCCGGCTCGGGTCAGCGCGGCAACGCTGAAGACCTGTTCGCCGCTGCCGGTATCAACGGCGAGAAGGACCTCAAGGCCGAAGGCATGAAAGCCGCCGAGTCCGCCGGCATGCTGCAGGACGGTCGTATCGACGCCTTCTTCTATACCGTCGGTCATCCGAACGGTTCGGTCATGGAAGCCGTTTCCGGCGCCACCAAGGTTAACTTCGTCGCCGTCCCGGCCGACGTTGTCAAGAAGCTGACCGACAAGTTCCCTTACTATGCCCCGGCTGATATCCCGGTTGCCGAGTACAAGGGCGTGGTTGGCGATGCTGACGTGCCGACCTTCGGCGTCAAGGCGACCCTCTGCACCAGCGCCGATGTCTCCGATGAGGCTGTCTACGCTGTCACCAAGGAAGTCTTCGAGAACTTTGACGAGTTCAAGTCCCTCCATCCTGCCTTCAAAATCCTGACCAAGGAGAGCATGCTGCAGGGCCTCTCCGCGCCGATTCATCCGGGCGCCATGAAATACTACAAGGAAGCTGGCCTGGTTAAATAAGGCTTATGGTATCGGGGGGCACGGCAACGTGCCCCCCGCTTTCTATCGTTGAGTGTTTTGCGTTGAGGAGACTGTTGCGATGAATGAGCATCAGAGCAAGCTTCAGGTGGATTTGGATGACGAGGGTTTGGCAAAGGCTCGGCGCATGGTCGAGGAAGAGGAGATGGGGCTACGCCGCGTCTCCGGTTGGCAACGCTTTCTGGTCCCGATCGTCGCGCTCAGCTGGTCGGTGTTTCAACTCTCTCTGGCAAGCTGGCTGCTGCTTGATTCAACCTATGTACGCGCCATCCACCTGGCCTTCGCTCTGTTTCTGATCTTCATCTCTTTCCCGACATTCAAGCGCCGCATCAATATTCCGGGCCTGCGCTGGCTTTCCGCCACCGACCGAATTCCCGTGATGGACATGGTGGTGGCGTCTTTCGCCGCGTTCCTGGCACTCTATATCGTCATCGATTTCGAAGGGATCGCCAGCCGGGTCGGGTTGTTGAATACCCGCGACATGATCCTCGGCTCCCTGCTGATCCTGTTCCTCTGGGAGGCCTCGCGCCGGGTGGTCGGGCCAGCCTTGTCGATCATCGGCATTTTCTTTACCTTCTATGCCTTCTTCGGCCCCTACTTTCCGGACTTCCTTGCCTTCAAAGGGGTGAGCATCAACCGCTTTATCGGCCAGATCTCCCTGACCACCGAGGGGATCTTCGGCGTGCCTATCTATGTTTCGGCCAAGATCGTCTTCCTCTTTGTGCTCTTCGGCGCGCTGCTGGAAAAGGCCGGCGCCGGGCGCTTCTTTATCGACCTGGCGATGAGTATGCTGGGGCGTTACAAGGGCGGGCCGGCCAAGGCGGCCGTTCTCGCCTCGGGGATGACCGGCCTGATCTCCGGGTCCTCTATCGCCAACGTCGTCACCACCGGTACATTCACCATCCCCTTGATGAAGAAGGTCGGCTACCCGGGCGAAAAAGCTGCGGCAATCGAAGTGGCGGTCTCGACCAATGGCCAGTTGATGCCACCCGTCATGGGCGCGGCGGCTTTCATCATCGCCGAATACGTCAATATGCCCTACCTCGAAGTCTGCAAGGCGGCGGCTATCCCGGCGTTTGCCTCCTACGTGGCGCTCTTCTTCCTGACCCATATCGAAGCGTCCAAGCTCGGCATGCAGGGTCTGCCAAAGATTGAGCTGCCGGTCTTCTTCAAGGTTCTGGCCAACGGCTTCCACTATCTGGTGCCGATCTTCTACCTGCTCTACGAACTGATCATCCCGCGCCATTCGCCCGACCTGGCGGCCTTCCGCTCGACCATGGTCCTGTTTGTCATCATGCTCTTTCAGCATGCGGTCCGCGCAAAAAAGGAGCAGACCTCGGTGGCCGCCGGCTTCAAGCATGGCATCAGCGATATTTATGAGGGGCTGGTGGCCGGTGCCCGCAACATGGTCAGCGTCGGTGTCGCGACCGCTGCTGCGGGGATTGTTGTCGGGGTCGTCACCATGGGCCTCGGTGGACTGGTGACCGACATTATCGACACCCTGAGCATGGGCAACCTCTACCTGATGCTGATTATCGTGGCCATCTGCTGCCTGATCCTCGGCATGGGCCTGCCGACCACCGCAAATTATATCGTCATGGCCAGCCTGACTGCGCCGGCGCTGGTCACCCTGGCCGAGCTCAACGACTTTGCCGTGCCACTGATCGCCGCGCATCTCTTTGTCTTCTACTTCGGCATCCTGGCTGATGACACGCCGCCGGTCGGTCTGGCGGCCTATGCCGCTGCGGCGATCGCCAAGAGTGATCCGATCAAGACGGGTATTCAGGGATTCCTCTACGACATCCGCACCGCGGCGCTGCCGTTCATGTTCATCTTCAACACCGAAATCCTGCTGGTCGGCATCAACAGCTTCTGGGAGGCGATCTTCATCTTCGTCATGACCTGCCTGGGAACCTGTGCCTTTGCCGGAGCGACCCAGGGGTGGTTTATCGCCAAGAACCGCTGGTACGAGCTGCTGGCGCTGCTGCTGGTCTGCGGCATGATGTTCCGTCCCTACTTCTTCGCGAATCTGATTGGCATTGAAGAGCGCCATCTGAGCTACCTGCTCGGCGCGGCACTGTTCGGCGCCATCTACGCGGTACAGAAACTTCGCACACGCGGCGGCAACCGGCCGGCTGCGGCTTGAGGAGGATGACATGATTCCACAATACAAGACAGTTCTCTACGCTACCGACCTTTCCGACAACGCAGCCCACGCTTTCCGTCACGCCATCGGCATCGCGCGCACTTTCAATGCGCGCATCCACATCCTGCATGTCCTGCCAGAGGTCGATGCGGCGGTCATGAACTACGTCTCGACCGTGATGGGCAAGGATAAGCTCGCGGATTTTGAAGTGGTGCACAAGGAGGAGATCAAGGATGAAATTCGCCAGCGTCTGCACCAGTTTGCCAAGGACGAACTGGCCGACCATCCGGAAGACGTCGACAGGATCTCCGGTGTCGAAGTGCATCACGGCAGCCCGATCGTCGAGATTCTCGCCGCCGCCGATCGCATCAACGCCGACATGATCGTCATGGGGACCCATAGCAAAGGGGCGCTCAAGTACGCTTTCCTCGGCAGCGTTGCCGAGAAGGTTCTGCGCAAATCTCACCGGCCGACACTGGTCATTCCGCTGAACGACTGATCCGGCACAGCCACGAAAATCGAAAGAAGACTAAACGATGATTGATGGGGCCAAAAAACGCCTGCATGCCGAAGTATTGCGTGAAATCGGGGGGAGCTGCGGTGCCGCGGTGGAAAACCTGCAGTGGCTGCTCGACAACATGCACCCCTATTTCGCCATCACCATGCAGGATGTTCCCGAGGCGATCGCTTCCCTTGCGACGCGACTTTCCTCCTTGCAGCATGAACAGCGGCTGGTCCTGGCCGATCGGGAAAAACGCCTGATCGTCGCCCGTCCGAACCGGCCTGGTTCGCTTTACGATACCATCCGCTCACTGCATGAACGCGAGATGTCCTACGCGCAGTTCACCCAGTCCTACCGCCCGCTCCCCGGAATGGAGGATGGTCTTGAGCTGCAACGCTTTGAGTTTAACCGCAAAACCCATCAGGAGATCGCTGAAGCGGGCAAGCCGAAGATTCCCGCAGGCATTCGCCAGGGCGTGGCCGCTGCGCTGCGTGAAAGCTACCCGACCTTCGATCGTCGGCAGTTCGACCGGTTGCTGCAGCTGATCTGGCTGAATAACGAGGATTACGTTCGTATCTCACCCTTCCGCCGCGTGGCGCAGGTGCTCTGGATGTACTATCAGAGCAGTCAGCAGGGTGGCATCTACTTTGATGTCGAAAAGACCGAAGACCCGAATTCTCCACGCGAATACCGGGTCATGTTCGCTGCCGGCAACCCGCCGCAACTCGATTTCCTGACCCAGACGACAGAGGTTTTTCACCGCCTGGGACTCGGTGTGCGGCGCGCCTACTGCCTGACCATCAGCAACGGCGTACACCCTTACTTCATCGGCACATTCTACATCCGCAGCCGGGACGCCGGATTGGTCGAGAAGGGCTCGGAGCTTTTCAACCTGTTGCAGCAGGAGCTATACAACACGCAGATTCTCTCCACAGCCTCTCCAGCCTACCAGGATTTCGTGATGCAGCGGGTGATGACCGGCGAGGAAGCCTCCCTGGTCAACGCCTTCATCAGTTTCTGCCACACCAACCTGGCGCACAATCAACCCGACCGCTTCGGCTTCGAGAATGTTTTGCGGGCCTTCCATAGCCATCCGGACATGGCCCTCAAGCTGGTGTGGTTGTTCAAGACCCGCTTCGATCCCAAGCTCCCCGACCGGGAGGAACTCTATGCTGCAGCACTGGCCGAAGTGGAAGCGGCGATCACCGGGTACAATACCGGTCATCGTTATCTCGATGAAATCCGCCGTGGCGTCTTCAACTGCGCCCTGCTCTTCATTCGTCACACCCTCAAGACCAACTTCTTCGTTGGCGAGAAGCAGGCGTTGGCCTTCCGTATCGATCCGCGCTACCTCGAGGACCTGGGCCCGGATTTTACCGCCGACCTGCCCTCCGAGCGGCCTTTCCGGGTGACCTTCTTCTTCGGTCGCCACGGCGCCGGTTATCACATCGGCTTCTCGGACATTGCCCGCGGCGGCTGGCGCACCGTGCTCAGCCGGGGTTGGGATGACTATATCACCAATGCCAACACCATCTTCCGCGAGAATTATGTCCTGGCACATACTCAGCACCTGAAGAACAAGGACATCTA
>JBFIMV010000174.1:0-5649 GCA_041611575.1 Desulfuromonadales bacterium
CGCGTGGTCCAGGCAAACCTCGGGCTGTTGTGCAACCTCTGCTGCCGGCATTGTCACGTGGAAGGATCTCCACTCCGCACTGAAATCATGTCCAGGGAGACCATGCAGAGCCTGCTCCGCCTGGTTGCGGAATTCCCGGGGGTGCAGATCGACCTGACTGGCGGGGCGCCGGAGATGAACCCGAATTTCCGTTCCCTGGTGGCAACGTTGCGCGAAAACGGCCACCCGGTGCAGGTGCGGACCAACCTGACCGTATTTTATGAAGCCGGCCAGACGGACACTCCGGAATTCCTGGCACGCCATGGCGTGCACCTGGTCGCTTCGCTCCCCTGCTATCTCGATGACAACGTCGACAATCAGCGCGGCGGCGGGGTTTACAAGCGCAGCATCGCTGCCATAAAGCGGCTGAATGCCCTTGGCTACGGACGGCAACCCGGGCTGCCCTTGAATCTCGTCTACAACCCGGGTGGAGCCTTTCTGCCACCGGACCAGAAGACCCTCGAGGACGCATATCGCCGCGAATTGAATGATCGCCACGGAATCGAGTTCAGCCGACTGCTGACGATCACCAACATGCCCTTGGGACGATTCTTCCTTGACCTCCAGCGGGCGGGAAAAGCGGAAGTCTACCTGTCCTTGCTGCGGGACCATTTCAACGGCGATACGCTGGATGGGCTGATGTGCCGGCACCAGATCTGCGTTGCCTGGGACGGCACCCTCTCGGATTGCGACTTCAACAGCGTGCTGGGACTCTCCATGGCCGACGGGATCGCGCGTCATATTGACGACATCGAGCCACGCCAACTGCAGGGGCGCACCATCGTCACCGGGGAGCACTGCTTCGGCTGCACGGCCGGCTGTGGCTCATCCTGCGCCGGAGCGCTGGTCGCGTAAACCGGGCCGACACCCGCTAGCATCACAAGGCTCCCTCGAAAAGGCGGGGGCCTTGCTGTTGCAACCCGCTCGAAGCTGCAACGCGATTGACAGTCAGGGAGAGACGGATTAGGATGCGGGAACCTGTTATGAACAAGTCTTCCATAGCCATTCTCCTGTTGCTCTGCTCGCTGCTGTTTTCCGGCGTTGCGGAAGCACGCCTGACCCTCGGTGTCGTCGGTGACGACGACCGGACGCGTTCGCTTGCCAACGGCCTGGCAAAGTATCTTGGCGAAGAGGTTGAAGTCCGGAATCTCGCCGACACGGAAACCCTTCTCAACTGGTTGGAACGCTTCGCCATGGTCGACATGGCCGTTCTGCCGACACCTGACGTCACGGCCAAACCGGGAAGGTTTCTCGTCCTGGGGCGGGTCGGCCCAAAGGGCGAAATGAGCCTGGTCGTTGCACAGGGGGGCGGCGGTGATTTACCGCGGCGCCTCTCTCCTTTGCTGGCAGAAGCCGGGGCGACCCTCTGGGGCGCTCAAGCGGTGGCCGCAACACCACCCGCACCTCCGGCACCCCCGGCAGCAAGGGTTGAGCCTGTACCGCCCCCTCCCCCGCTCCCGCCCGTTGACCGGACGGCAGGACAACAGGACATCTTGCACCTGCCACCCTTGCAGCCTGGCAAGGCCTGGGTGCCGGAGGGCGAAGTCCCGTCGCGGGACATCCTGTCAGCGACCAGGGCAACGGTGGACAAGCTCGTTCTCGGCGTGGTCCTCGAACCGGGCGGCCCGGTGCGGACAACAGAACAGGCGGAGCGACTGGCGGGATACCTGCAACGCAACCTGCAGGTTCCGGTCACGACCCGGATTTTCAACCGCACCGACAACATGACGGAGTGGTTCCGTCGCTACCGCATGATCGACCTTGCCATCGTGCGTTCCGAGACGGCGGCCGATGCTCTCGGCAGTGATTATCTGCTCCTCTCGGGATTGTACCGTGACACAGGCGCGACAAAGGAACCTTTCAGCCTGGCAATCTCCCGGTCCAATCTCGAAGATGATGTCTTCAACCCTTTACAGGCCGTTCTGGTTGACATGACGGCCCAGCCGGAAGGGCGGACCCTGCTCGCGGAGATGGGAGTCGGCGCGGTGCTCCCACCCGGTGTTCGTCCGGAGGAAGGTGAAGCCTTGCGGCCGCCAGCCCCTGCCGTTGCCGTCTCCATGCCGAAACCGGAACCCCGGGTTACGGTCGAAACAGCGGTCGCGCCTGAGAAACCGGCACCGGCCGTTCCTGAAAAACCGGTGGACATCCACCCGCCAACGGCTCCGCCGACCGTCACTGGCCCGGCCGAACCGACCGCTCCGGGGCCGCTGCCAGTCAGCAGGCTGCCGGAGATGGTGAGTCTACCTGATGTCGGTACACCACCGGACGTTCCACCTTCGCCACCGCAGACGAAAATTGTGCCGCCGGCGCCACCGCAGCCGACACCGGCAATAACCGTTGCTGACCTTCCACCGGCACCGGCAGCGGCTCCGCCGGCCCTGCCCGATACGGCGAAGATTCCGGAAGTCATCGCGGCACAGCCGGTCATACGTCCAAGCATTCCCCGGCCGGATGTCAAGCCGCCGCCGGCGACTCCACTGCCGCAGGCTCCAGCCGAAGCCGTAACCCCGGCCATCCCGGACGTGCCGGCATTGCCAGCCCTGCCACCGGCCATCGAGCAGGCAGCGCCAACGAAGATCGAACCTGTCGCACCACCAGCCGTCACCCTCCCATCCCCTGCAGAAGCCCCCTCGGTCGGGCCTGCACCTCCTGTTGTGGCCGTGGACCAGCGGCCTGGCCCGGAGGACAAGGAGGAACTTCAGAAGATTGTTGAAGAGTTGCTGCCACCGGAAGAAAAGGCGGTTGTGCAAGTCGCCGAACCACCGCCTGCAGCCGCCAGCCTGCCTGAGCCGACCGTAGAGAAACCTTACGACGTGGCCGCGCTGCTCGGCGATAAGACAGTCGCATCCATTGTTGCCCAACCGGAATTACCCGAGGGGCTGCGTCCTTCCGGCATCCCGGTCCTGCGGCCGGGACGCATCCCCAGGAAGCTGCCGGCTGAAACCGATGATCGCTTGACCGTAGCAATGCCGCAGCCGCTCCAGAAGACCCTTCCGCCCCGCCCCCCCAGCCTGCTGCCCGCCGTGGAGCCGGAACCTGGTGTTGTGTACGTGGTGCCGTTTGTTTCGGTCATGGTCCCCAACGAGGTCGACGGCCGTATCTTCGACCAGTTCGTTGACATCCTCAATGCACAGGGCGAGAGCCTGAAGTTGCAGTTCGTTATCCTCAAAGAGGGGCTCCAGCGTGTCGATCCCGCCTGGCTTGCAGTCCGCAAATACGTTACCGGCGAAGTCTACGCTTACGTCGAGGATTCCGGAAGCTCATCCACCGACCTGCGGACCAAGGCACGATTGACCTATAGGAAACCAAGCCAGAAAGAGCCGGCTTTCGGGTTTGAATATCCGGTCAGGCGCTTTTTCAATCATGACCTGTCGACGATCGTCAAGGAACGCATCGCCCTGGCGGACAATATTGCCCAGACCCTCGCTGACGCGTTGATTAAAGCCCTCAAGAATTGATCCTGCCGCAGATGGAAACTCAGGCCTTTTCAACCGAGGCCGCGATCGCCAACCAGTCGGCCTGCCATTCTTCAATTTTTTCCGTAAACCCCTTGACATTATCATGAGGCTGATTATATTTAGCCCTGCTTTTGGCACTCTGCGCTTGCGAGTGCCAATCGTTTCGATGGCAAGCCGTTGCGGTGCTTGACCGCTCATCCCTTATCGAATTCGATATGACAGAAAAGGAGAACACAGCTATGAACATCAGACCATTGCATGACCGGATCATCGTGGAACGTCTCGAAGAAGAGACCAAGACCGCCGGAGGCATCATCATTCCCGATTCGGCCAAGGAAAAGCCTCAGCAGGGCAAAATTATCGCGGTGGGCAAGGGCAAGAAGACCGAAGACGGCAAGGTCCTGCCGCTCGATGTGAAGGTCGGTGACAAGGTGCTGTTCGGCAAGTATGCCGGCACTGAAGTCAAGATCGAAGGCAAGGAATTCCTGATGATGCGCGAAGAAGACGTCATGGGCGTCATCGAGAAGTAACCGGACAATTCAACTCACTCTTTACAGGGAGGACAGATAGTAATGGCTAAGGAAATCAAATTCGGGCAGGAAGCCCGTGCCAAGATTCTGGAAGGCGTCAATACTCTGGCCAACGCGGTCAAAGTGACCCTCGGCCCCAAGGGGCGCAACGTGGTGATCGACAAGAGCTACGGTGCACCGCTGATCACCAAGGACGGCGTGACTGTCGCCAAGGAGATCGAACTGGAAGGCCGCTTCGAGAACATGGGCGCCCAGCTGGTCAAGGAAGTCGCTTCCAAGACCTCGGACATCGCCGGTGACGGCACCACCACCGCAACGGTCCTCGCCCAGGCGATCTACCGTGAAGGCGTCAAGCTGGTCACCGCCGGCCACAACCCGATGGAGATCAAGCGCGGCATCGACAAGGCCGTGATCGCCGCCGTCGACTCGCTCAAGAAGCTCTCCAAGCCGGTCAAGGACCACAAGGAGATCGCCCAGGTCGGCACCATCTCGGCCAACAGCGACGAGACCATCGGCAACATCCTCGCCGAGGCGATGGAGAAGGTCGGCAAGGAAGGCGTCATCACCGTCGAGGAAGCCAAGGCGATGGAGACCACGCTGGAGACCGTCGAAGGGATGCAGTTCGACCGCGGCTACCTCTCCCCCTACTTCGTGACCGATCCTGAGCGCATGGAGACGGTCATGGAAGACGCCCTGATCCTGATCCACGACAAGAAGATCAGCAACATGCGCGACCTGCTGGCCGTGCTCGAGCCGGTCGCCAAGCAGGGTCGTCCGCTGGTGATCATCTCCGAGGACGTCGAAGGCGAAGCGCTGGCCACCCTGGTGGTCAACAAGCTGCGCGGCACCCTCAACATCGCCGCCGTCAAGGCCCCCGGCTTCGGCGACCGCCGCAAGGCGATGCTTGAAGACATCGCCGTCCTCACCGGCGGCAAGGTGATCTCCGAGGAGGTCGGCTTTAAACTCGAGACCGCCACCCTCGACATGCTCGGCCGCGCCAAGCGCGTCGTCATCGACAAGGACACCACCACCATCATCGACGGTGCCGGCTCCGAAGCCGACATCGCCGGTCGCGTCAAGCAGATCCGTGCCCAGATCGAGGAAACCAGCAGCGACTACGACAAGGAAAAGCTGCAGGAGCGCCTGGCCAAGCTGGTCGGCGGCGTTGCCGTGGTCAAGGTCGGCGCGGCCACCGAGACCGAAATGAAAGAGAAGAAGGCCCGCGTCGAAGACGCCCTGCACGCCACCCGCGCTGCAGTCGAGGAAGGCATCGTCCCTGGCGGCGGCGTCGCCCTGATCCGCGCCATCGATGCGGTTGCCAAGCTCAGCCTCCCCGGCGAGCAGGCGTTCGGCGTCAATATCGTCAAGCGCGCCCTCGAGGAGCCGCTGCGCCAGATCGCCGGCAATGCCGGCCAGGAGGGCTCGATCGTCGTCAACCAGGTGAAAAGCCAGAAGGGCGCATACGGCTTCGACGCCGCCAAGGACGAGTACTGCGACCTGGTCAAGGCCGGCATCATCGACCCGACCAAGGTGGTGCGCTCCGCCCTGCAGAACGCTGCTTCGGTCTCCGGTCTGATGCTGACCACCGAGGCCTGCATCGCCGACAAGCCGAAGAAGGATGA
>JBFIMV010000175.1:0-5609 GCA_041611575.1 Desulfuromonadales bacterium
GCCTCAAGGACGTGTCTTATGAGCTTGGCCTGACGCCGAATCGACCCGATTGCCTGAGCGTCGTCGGTGTCGCCCGCGAAGTCTCGGCCATGGTCGGCAACCCTCTGCGCCTGCCGACGCCGAAGATCGCTGAGAGCAGTGAGCGGGCGGCCCTCAAGACCTCGGTACAGATCGATGATCCGGACCTCTGTCCGCGTTACGCCGCCAGGCTGATCCAGGGGGTTGCCATCGGCCCGTCCCCTGATTGGCTGGTGCGACGTCTCGAAGCGGTCGGCATGCGTTCGATCAACAATGTCGTCGACGTGACCAACTTCGTCATGATGGAGCTCGGGCATCCGCTGCACGCCTTCGACTTCAACGTCCTGCGTGAGCACCGGATCGTCGTGCGCCGTGCCAAGGACGGTGACACCTTCACCACGCTGGACGGGCAGGTGCGCAACCTGCTGGCTTCCGACCTTGTGATCTGCGACGGCAAGGGGCCGGTCGCCCTGGCCGGGGTGATGGGCGGCGAAAACTCCGAAGTGCGTGCGGATACGGTCGATATTCTCCTGGAAAGCGCATACTTCAATCCGACGGCCATCCGCCGCACCAGCAAGCGCCTCGGGCTGCATACCGAATCGTCTCATCGCTTCGAGCGGGGAGCCGACGTCGATATGGTGCCGCTCGCCCTGAACCGTGCCGCAGCCCTGATTGCCGATCTGGCCGGCGGACGCGTCGCACAGGGCCTGATCGATACCTATCCGCACAAGATCGACCGGCGCCATGTGACCATCACCGCCTCACGCAGCAGCCAGATTCTCGGCCTGGACCTGGATGCGAACGATATCCGCAAGAAGCTCTCCGCGATCGGACTCAAGTGCCAGCTGCTGGTAGACCGCCGTGACGGCGCCATCGATGTCGAAATCCCGAACTTCCGCCCCGACCTGGAACGCGAGATCGATCTCATCGAAGAGGTCGCGCGGTTGGTCGGCTATGACAAGATCCCCGTGACCATGCCGGTCAGCACGCTCGATTGCCAGAAGCTGCCAAGGCATTTCGCCCTGGAACGCCAGGTGCGAGACCGCATGGCCCAGCTGGGGTACGCCGAGATCATCAACTATGCATTCTTCAACGCGGCATGCCTGGACAGGATCGGCCTCGGCCCCGATGACGGCCGGCGGCAATGCGTGCAAATCCTCAACCCGCTGACCGAAGAACATGGCAGCATGCGCACGACCCTGGTGCCCAGCGTGCTGGATACCGCCTCCCGCAATCTCGCCTACCGCAGCGAGGACCTGGCGCTCTTCGAGTTGCGCCCGGTTTTTCAGCCTCTCCCCGGGAGCGAGCTTCCCCGGGAGAGCCTGCGCCTCGTTGCGATACTTTGCGGACGACGTGAGCCGCTCGGCTGGGCTCAGTCAGCGGCGACCGGAGACTTTTTCGACATGAAGGGCGTCGTGGAGCAGCTCCTCGACACTCTGCGGATCACCGGTGTCAGCTGGACGCCTGATCACGGCGAGTCTTTCTACCATCCGGGGAAATCCTGTGCGCTTTACCTGGGAGACACGCTGCTGGGGACCCTCGGTGAGTTGCACCCCGAAGTCCTGCGGAATTATGATCTCGGTTCATCTGCAGTTATCTGTGATCTTGACATTGAAGCTCTCTTCGGATGCGGTGGCAGCGCCATCAAGTTCCAGCCCCTGTCACGCTATCCGGGGGTGCAACGTGACTCGGCATTCGTGGTCGATGCCGACATTCCGGTGCAGCGGGTCTTCGAAGTTCTCGGCCAGGTGCGGCTCAAGGACCTGGAAAGTCTGACCCTCTTCGATGTCTACCAGGGAGAGGGAGTTCCCCAGGGCAAGAAGAGCCTGGCTATCCGTGCCAGTTACCGCGCTCTCGACCGTACGCTGACCGATGATCTCATCCAAAATCTGCACGGTAAGCTGATTCAGGCGCTCGAAAATGAGCTCGGAGCTGCTTTGCGATAAAAAACAGTTGCTTGGCACTTTCATGCTGTGATATAAAAACCTGAAAATTCGCACACATATATTCAGGAGGTGGCGATATATGACAAAGGCGGACCTCGTCGAAAACGTTTATCTGAAGACCGGTTTCTCCAAAAAGGAGTCCGCCGAGATCGTCGAGATGGTTTTCGATATCATGAAAAACACCTTGGAGGGCGGCGATAAGATCAAAATCGCCGGATTCGGGAATTTTGTCGTCAAGGAAAAATCCACCCGTCGAGGTCGCAATCCCCAGACCGGCGATGAGATTGAAATTTCGTCGCGGCGGATTCTGACTTTCAAGCCGAGCCAGGTGCTCAAGGCTGCGATCAACGGGGCGAAGGAATAAGTCACCTTCAGCTCTGCCAACCCGAGGTTTCGGCGCATGGACTTGGAGATTCCCGATAAGCTGTATTACAAGATCGGTGAGGTCGCAAAGTTCACCGGCATCAAAACCCACGTTCTCCGCTACTGGGAAACGGAATTCAATACAATCCGTCCAAACAAGAGCCGCAGCAACCAGCGGCTCTATCGTAAACAGGATGTTGAACTGATCCTGTTGCTCAAAGACCTTCTCTACAATCAGGGTTTCACGATCGCCGGCGCGCGCAAGAAGCTGCGTGAGAAGGCGGCTACTGCCAAAAAGACTGCCGGCAAACAGTCGACGGCTCATGCTGAAGTCGGACAAATGGCCCTGCCGCTGGCTGGTGGCGTTGACATGCGTGTGATCGCCGACATCCGCAAGGACGTTCAGCGTATCAGGAAACTCCTCGATGAACCCGTCTGATTCTTGCCACGCCTCAACCCGACTGAATTGAATTATCAAGCGTGCTGATTCTATTGACCAACGATGACGGTATCCAGTCGCCAGGACTCACTGCTCTGGCAGACCGGCTTGCTCCCATGGGCCGGGTCGTAGTCGTTGCACCGGACCGTGAACGCAGCGCGATCGGCCATGCCCTGACGCTGCACGCTCCGCTGCGTGCCGAAGAGGTCGCAACGGATCGCTGGGCGGTCAGCGGCACGCCGACAGATGCAGTCAACCTCGGTATTCACGGGCTTTTCGAAGGCAGGCCAGACCTGATCCTGTCCGGTATCAACCGGGGCGGGAACATGGGGGATGATCTGACCTATTCCGGGACGGTCGCCGCAGCCATGGAGGCAACCCTGATGGGGGTGCCGGCCCTGGCCATTTCCCTGGCCGGAAATTCTTTCGCATATGATGATTTTTCCGATGCCGCGCGCATTGCCGCACAACTCGCCGCAGTGGTCGTCAAACACGGTCTGCCGGCCGACACTTTTCTCAACGTGAATGTTCCGGACGTTAGGCCGCGTGGCGTTCAGCTGACCCGTCAGGGCAAGCGCATTTACGATGATGCCATTATTCACAACCAGGACCCGCGTGGCCGCTCCTACTACTGGATCGGCGCCGGCCAGCTGAGTTTCATGCCGCTGGAAGGAACGGACTTTCATGCTGTTCATAACGGATTCGTCTCCGTGACGCCGCTCCATCTCGACCTGACGAACTACGCGGCGATGGAACGCCTCCGTCAGTGGAAAATGGATCGTCTCGACGTTTCGGTGGACACCGAAGAAGTGAATCGGGCGGAATGAAAGACTTCACAATTGCCCGGCGGCGAATGGTTGAGAAACAGGTGGTCGCCAGGGGTGTCACCGATGCCCGCGTTATTGACGCGATGCTGCGCGTGCCGCGTCACAAGTTTGTCGAAGAAGCGCTCGCGAATCAGGCCTACCAGGACGCTCCTCTCCCTATCGGCGAAAAACAGACAATCTCCCAACCCTACATGGTCGCGGTCATGAGCGAGGCGCTCCAGCTCAAAGGTGACGAAAAGGTCCTTGAGGTGGGCACGGGTTCCGGCTATCAGGCTGCTGTTCTCGCCCTGCTGGCCGACAGGGTTTTTTCTCTCGAACGGATCACGGTGCTGGCTCGACGGGCGAGGAAAACGCTCGATGAAAACGGTTTCAGCAAGGTTAACATCCGTCTCGCCGACGGAACCCTCGGCTGGCGTGACATGGCTCCCTTTGATGGCATCATGGTGACCGCAGGAGCGCCGAATATTCCCCAAGAATATCTTGACCAGCTGGCGATCGGCGGGCGTCTGGTGATTCCGGTCGGTGACCGCGCGAGCCAGGTGCTCATGCGCGTGACGCGTCTTGGCGCGAACGAGTTCCGCGAGGAGAAGATGCTGGGTTGCCGCTTCGTGCCACTGATCGGCAGCCGCGGCTGGCAGGATGACGAGGGGTGAGCATGCGGCTGATGCGCAGGCTTTACGATTGGGTGCTGCACTGGGCGGAAACGCCCTACGGGGCTCCTGCACTGTTTCTTCTGGCCCTGGTGGAATCATCATTCTTTCCGGTGCCGCCGGATGTCCTGCTGATTGCGCTCTGTATCGCCCTGCCGGTGCGTTCCTGGCATTACGCGCTGCTGGCTTCGATTGGCTCGGTGATCGGCGGCCTGCTCGGTTATGCCATAGGCTGGGGTGCATGGCCCCTGGTCAACGAGTTTTTTTACAGTTATGTGCCCGGCTTTTCCCCAGAGGGGTTTTCCCGGGTGCAGCATCTGTTTGCGACCTATGATTTCTGGGTCGTCTTCAGCGCCGGGTTCACACCCATTCCTTACAAGATCATCACCATCGGCTCGGGTGTCTTCAAGATCAACCTGCTGATCTTCCTGGTCGCCTCGCTGGTCAGGCGTAGCCTGCGTTTTTTCCTCTTCGCCTGGCTGCTCTATCGTTACGGTAGAGAGATGCGCGGTTTCATTGACCGCTATTTCAACCTGTTGAGTATTCTCTTCCTGATTTTGCTGGTCGGTGGGTTCCTTCTGTTGAAATATATCCACTGATGTAGGAAACTGAGGTCCGACGTCCAGACATTCATGGATATGATTGCTGCTTGAACCTGGAGAAGTCTACGCTGCGATGTTGCAGGCAATATCACGCCATAGCCCGCTATTGAGACTCTTGCCGATGCTTTGCGGCCTTCTGCTGCTCACTGCATGCGCCCAGACCGGGGTATATCACACCGTTCAACCGGGGCAGACGCTTTATCGCATCGCCAAAACCTACGAAGTCGAGGAACGTGTTTTGATGCGGGTCAACCGCATCAGCGATCCGACCACCTTGAGAATCAACGAAAAGCTCTTTATTCCCGGAGCGACACAGTTGCGCAGAGTGCCGGTTGCGTCAGTCGCTCAGCCTGCCGCACCCGTGTCACCTTCACATGCCGTAACTCAGGCACCACCCGCGCCGGTCTCCAGGGCCAAAGAGTCGGAAATTCAGAGCAGCAGGCCAACGCCACCCAAATCTGCCGCGAAAAGCCCGGCGGTCGCGCAAGCACCGGCCAAGGGGTCGTTCATCTGGCCTGCCAAGGGTACTGTCTTGAACAAGTTCGGCAAGAATGGCCAGAACACCTACAAGGGAATCGAGATCGGCCTCAAGGAAGGCACGCCGGTTGTTGCGGCCGCCGCCGGTAAAGTCATCTTCAGTGGCAACGCGATACGCGGTTATGGCAATCTTGTGATTCTCGAACATTCGGACGGCTATTTTTCCGTCTATGGGTACAACCGGAAAAACCTTGTCTCTATCGACGATTATGTAGGGCAGGGGGACA
>JBFIMV010000176.1:0-5602 GCA_041611575.1 Desulfuromonadales bacterium
CCACGATCGGCAGGATAATGCGCAGCCAGCGCGACGGTCTTTCAACCACAGAATTCATTATTATCTCCGAAATGGCTGTTATTCAAAAGCTCGCAAAAGCCCAGCACGAATCGCTCATCGCTCATCGCTCATCGCTCAGCACTCAGCCCCTCCCCCATCTCCCACCCGCCGGCGAGGGCACGGCACAGGGCGATGCGATAGCCGATCAGTTCGCGCAGTGCGGTCAGCCGCTTGCGCTGCAGCGCCTGGGTCGAGAGCTGGGCCGACAGCACCCGCTGATAATCCGCCGTCCCCTTAAGGTAACGGTTGCGCAGGCTCGCCTCGGACCGGTCGGCGAGCTCCAGCTGCCGCTCGAGACTGGCAAGGTGCTCACGTTGCTTCTCTTCGCGCACCAGGGCGTCCTCAACCTCCCCCAGAGCTTCGAGGATGGTCTGACCATAATCGTGCAGCGCTTCCTCGGCCACCGCGCGCGTGCGGTCGACTTCCGCCCGTCGTCGGCCGCCATCGACCAGGGGGCCCGCGAGATTTGCCGCGAAAGTCGACAACCAGTCCTGGAACAGGAGGTCGACTTTTCCGGCCGACGATTCAACCCGCCCGCTCAGACCGATCCTGGGGAAGCGGTCGGCAACCGCCACGGCGATTCTCTGGTCGGCCGCCTGCAGCCGCAACCAGGCGGCGCGCACATCCGGGCGACGCAGGAGGATCTCGGCAGGCACGCCGGTCGTGGGCAGGGGCGGCAGCCCTGTCGGCAGAGTCCCTGCTACAAGCTTCCCACTCCCCGGAGCGAGCCCGGCAAGGATCGCCAGCTGGTGTTCGAACACCTTGATGCGCGCGGCGACCAGCGCCAACTCGCCGCGTGCCGATTCAACCAGCTGGCGCTGCTGCAGCACCTCGGCGATTCCGGCCTGCCCGGTTCGGAACTGCAGGGTCACCAGTTCCAGGATACGGGTGTTGGTATGCAACTGGTTTGCATAGAGCGATTGCTGTTCAAGCTGCTCGAGCCACTGGTACCAGGTCTGCGCCACCTGCGCCGAAAGGGTGATCCCGGCCGTCTTCAGGTCTTCTGCCCGGGCGCGGAAATCCAAATCCGCCGCGTCCCGGCCAGAACGCACCCGTCCCCAGAGATCCAGCTCGTAACTGGCGAAAAGACCTGCAGAATAATTGCCTGTCGTTGCGCGCGTGCCGTTTTCGTCCCGCCAGGTCCGTGAGCCCGACGTTTCAAAATTGATCGCCGGGATCCGGTCCGCCCCGGCCTTCACAGCAACCGCGGCGGCCTGATCAAGCCGATCACGGGCGGTCTTCAGGGAAAAGTTTCCCGCCAGGGCACGCTCCATCAGCTGGTCGAGGTCCGGATCGGCGAGGCTTCGCCACCAGTGCGGCGGCAGCGGCACCTCGCCGTTGCTGCTGAAAGCCGCAGGAATCGTTACCGGGATCTGCGAGGAACCGTTGATCGGCAGACAGCCGATGCACAGGAAACTCAGCGCAATCATCAGGGCGCAGTTTCGTTTGCGTCGCGCATTGAGCATGAAAAGCATTCCATTCATTATGGCCGCCGATGAACACGACATGCGTCCCCCGGTAACACATCGGATAGGACGCAGCAACTTCGGACAAGTTTACACCGAATCGCTTTGACGATGGTATGCCGTTATGCGGATATGCGAATATTTGCCCTGCAGGCAGGCCCAGAGCATGCATTTTTTGCGTATCCTGTGTACAAAAAATTGCGCTTCTGGCCAACTTCGGTAATCACCCGGTTGATCATCCCATTACAAACAAGATCATAAAATTCTGTTTTTACTGTGTAATAAAAGAATTAATCCAACTGCACAACAGCGCAAGGTCACTTGGGAACAGCTTTTGCTATCTATTCTGTTAAACACATCAGCCCATGGCCGGCTGAAAGTCTCACGCATCATAGCCCATGGAGGATGCTATGAACAAAATCGACAGAGACATCGACGACCTCCGCACCCTGCTGTTTGAACGCAGACAAATTCTCGCCCTGATCGGCGACACCAAGCTCTGGTGCCAGATTCCGCTGGAGCAGCGCATTGCTATCGTCGAGTCGAGTGAATTTCTGCTCTTGATGGGAGAATCCTTTACCAAACATTCGAAGCAGATGCTCGAAAACGAAATCGAGGCGATGTTCTCGACGATTCACTGAAACCCAATTGGTGAAATGACCGGAAGGGGGACGGAATCAATTCCGTCCCCCTCTGTTTATTTGCTTTGAAAAACACAACAACAGTCAGGGGCCGGAGATTTATCCCCGGCCCCTGACATTACGGCAGCAATCATTCACGCCTTACTTGTGGAAGCCCTTGGCCTTCTCGGCAGCCCAGGCCTTGTCGCGGCTGCCATGGCAACTCAGGCATGCGTACTCGACGGTCATGAAGCCCTGGGCGAACTCCGACTTCTTGTCGCCGTCGACCACGGTCTTGAACATCTCGGCCTTCGGGTCGACGTTGATCTTGAAGATGTGAGTGCGGACGTCGGCGGTGTAAGTCGCCACGCTGATCGCCGTCTTGGTCGCCTTCGGCATGTGGCACTCGACGCAGCGGGTCCCCTGCTTGCCGTGGATATTCTTGGCGTAGCCGGCCGCGATATCGCTGTGGCATTCGGCGCAGTTGTTCTTGGCGTTGATCGCCCGCTCATGCGGATTGTGGCACTGGATGCAGGAGATATCCTTGTGCACTCCGGCCTTGAGCTCGTTGATCTGCTCGTGATGCTGGATGAACCCGCCCTTCGCCGGGGGCTCGGGTCCCAGGCCGCCGCGCTGGTGGCACTTGCCGCAGGCGTCTGCAGAGCGGTCGATCATGATGGTCGCCTTGCCTGGCTTCTTGAGGTGCTCACCGCCCGGGCCGTGGCACTCCTCGCAGCCGATGCCGTCTTCAGCCCAGGTGCCGATCATGCCTTCCATGCCGTGCTGATTGCCTTCCTTGCTGTAGGCGGTCATGTGGCAGGGGCCGCACTTGTAGGGTTTCTTCTCACCCTTCGAATAGAAGGACCAGCTGCCGTTCTCGAGGTTGTACTGGGTCTTGGCCTCGGAGCCGTCCTTGGCGGCTGTGATGATGTAGCCGTTCTTGTCGATGAAGCGCGCCTTCTTGGTCGCGCCGCCGATCACGTAGCTGATGTCGTCCCAGCTGTAGCCGGGAGGCAGCGGCAGCTTGGCGTAGCGGGCTTTCTCCACCGTCCGCAGCTTCCAGGGGTGGCCGCTGGCCTGCCACAGGTTGAACTGCGCAGCATGACAGCTGAAGCATTTGTCGGAGCCGACATAATCGGTCGCGCTGGCCGGCATGGCCAGACCGATGCAGACGGCCAGGGTGAGGGACAGGCTGAGCAGCACTTTCATAGAATCCTCCATTGGTTGGCGGGAAACGACATTAATAAACACCAAGCAATACTCGTTCCAAAAACCTACCAAACAAATCAACAACCTCAACAATAAAATTTCTATTATTTTGCGGTAGGTTAAGGCGTCAAACGAACGGAAGGAGCCACACGCTGACAACACCTGAAGCGCGAAATGCCACAGAAACGACGCCACAGCACTGGGACATTTAAGGAATAAGGACAGGTTTAAAAGGGCGGGATACCACTGAAAATAAAAAAGCCGGGAATCTTTCCCGGCTCCTTTATCAGCAAGGATGCACGTTGCTGCTGCCAACAACTTTCGGTTTCTGGTAACGCTTCATGATCAGCACCTCCTTGAAAGTGACCTCTATGATACCTCGCCTGCGGTTGTCTTACAAGCCCAGTTCCGCGGCTATCCCCTGCATCGCCTCCAGGCAGATATCGCAGAATTCGTCGAGCGGGATGCCGGCCTGCTCGCATTCGCGGATGATATCGCGGTTCGCCCCGGCGGCAAAGGCCTTCTCCTTGATGCGCTTGCGCACCGACTTGGGCTTGACGCTGGCGAGCTTCCTGTCGGGATAGACCAGCGCCGTAGCGACGATCAGGCCGGTGATCGTCTCGCCGGCGGCGAGCAGGTGGTGAAACGGCGTGCGACGGCACTCGCCCGGATGCGCCTGTTCGTTGTGCAGGCGGATCGCTTCGACGATCTCGGCAGCAACCCCGGCTTCGCTGAGGATCCTGGCCGCCTCCCGGGTGTGTACGTCGAGATCGGTGTGACTCTCGGCGTCGAGATCGTGCAGCAGGCCGGCCAACCCCCATTTCTCGGGATCGTCACCGGCCCTCACGGCCAGCGCCCGCATCACCGCCTCGGAAGCCAGGCAATGGTTGATCATGTTCGGCGTCTTGACATGCTGCCTGAGTAACGTCAAAGCTGCATCGCGCGTGATTCCATAATTCATCGTTAGCACACCTTGCGAGGGACATGTTCTTCAACTTGAAACTCAAAACTCAAAACTCAAAACTAGCAACACAATACTCAATCACGAAGACTTTGCCTTGGTAATCGCCTCATAGGCTTCGTTGATCTCACGGAACTTGCCTTCGGCGAACTTGATGAAATCCTCAGGCAACCCCTTGGCGACGATCTTGTCGGGGTGATACTCGCTGACCAGCTTGCGGTAGGCTTTCTTCACCTCGCCGGCGTCAGCGCCGTTTTCCAGGCCGAGCGTCGCATAGTGATGCGAGAGGTCGCTGACGTACTGTCGCCTGACCGTGTCGAAGATGTTGCCGTGCAGGCCGAGCAGCGCCGGCGCGGCGCGCAGCATGCTCTCCTCGGCAGGATGCAGAACCCCGTCGGCCAGCGCCACGGAGAAGAGCATCTCGTAGAACATCATGCGCAATTGCGGGTCGTTATGAAACACCTGGGCGAACTGGCGGGCATAGTCTTCAAATGGGGTCGCGTTGTCTTTCGCTTCGTTAAAGATACCGATGGCAAACTGCTGATGCGCGGCGTCGAGCCGCAGCTTGTCGCTCATGAAGCTGCGCACGGCGTTGATCTCGTCCTGGCAGACCCGGCCGTCGGCCTTGGCCATCTTGCCGAGCATGGCGAAGGTTGCGGTGAAGAAGACCGCCTGCCGCTGCTCCTGGCCGGTCATCTTTCCCGACTCAGCATAACCGGACCGGACCCGGTCGTCGATCAAAGCGTGACCGAGGGTCGCGCCGACCAGGGCGCCGATCGGCCCGCCGAACATGAAACCGACGCTCCCCCCCATGATTTTGCCGAACCATGACATATTCGAAACCTCCCTGACAGTGCTTGATAATCTCAGGTGATGCACCTGGAGATTGAAACGTCGCATGGTAGCACAGCGGCGCATCATCCGCAAAACGGTTGTTGCCGTGCACTGCACGACAGGCATGGGGAACCAGGTTCTGCCTTTTCACGGACAGCGAACGACGCAGACAGTCGCCTTGTGGTCATCACGCCTCAGCGGATATGGCAAATTCACCACAGAACGGGCTTTGATCAAATCAATAATGATTGCTATCCGGGAAGTTAGGGGCCGCTCATGCTTTTTTCCCCGCGACGCAACCCACCGGAATAACAGCTCTCGTGAAAGTCCTTGACGACAGGAGAAATGGCTAGTTGATGTAGACAAGAAATCGGGCCGGATTTTGGCACGCAGGTTGCTGTCTAACAGATTCCGCACATGCTCAAAGCCGGAGGCCCGATGAGAGCTGCACC
>JBFIMV010000177.1:0-5601 GCA_041611575.1 Desulfuromonadales bacterium
GGGGACGGTCTACGGTTATTTTGCGACCAAGAACGAAATCTTTCTTGCCTATTGCGAAGCGGAGATCGATTTTGCTTTCGCCGCTCTCGATCGCAAGCGCGACGAAGACGCTCCGCTGGTCGAACAGCTGGTCGCCCTGATGCTCGGTCAGATCACCTATGTCACAAACAACCGCGAGTTCGGTCGCATCTTCGTGCGCGAATTGCTCTTCCCGGCGGAGAACACCCGCTTGAGCAGTCGCGAGCTCGACATGCGCTACCTTGACAAGCTGGGAGAGGTCCTCGGCCGTGCCCAGGAACGCGGTGAACTGGCTGCAGAGAGTGACCTGATCCTGCTGATCGCCCAGTTGCATGCACTCTACATGATGGCTCTTTCGGTTTTCTATCAGGGAGATCTTAAGACCATGGACGAGGCGGAAACGTTTCTGCAAGTGGTCATTCTCCAATCGCTGCATGGTCCGGCCGCGTTGGCCACGGCTGAAGAATCGCTTCGCCATGGCTGGAATGCGCTGAAGCAGCGGTTCCTCGAAAAAAGAAACCTCGGATTGTGAGGATCCTGTGATGCGATTCCTGACCCTGTTGAGTCTGGCCCTTTTCGTTTGTGTCTTTGTTCCACAGACCTATGCCGAGACCTTGAGCCTGCGGCAGGCTGTCGTGATGGGCCTGGAACAGAATTATGCGCTGCGCGCCTCGGCCCTTGACCAGGAACGGGCCGAAGCCGGGGTTCTCGGTGCGCAGGCACGCTTTGATGTCATCGCCGAAGTCGCTGCCGGTGTCGGGCGGAGCGAGACGCCTGTCGCTGCTGCCGCGATGACAGATGATGAACTGAACGCCGCAACCGTGAACAGCGAGGCGACGCTGAGCAAACGATTTGCCAGCGGTCTGAACGCACGGCTTGGTCTCGAGTTGGTGCGAACTGACGCCGACAGCCTCGCTAACCGGCTCGACCCGGCCTATCGCACCAGCCTGGTCCTCGAGCTGACCCAGCCGCTGCTGAAAGACCGCGGCGCGGCCGTCAACAAGGCCGATCTGCTTATTGCCCAAACGCGCCGCGGCCAGGCGGCCTTCGGCCATTTGTCGCAAGCGCAGCAGCTCGTTGCCGATATCGAGCAGGCCTACCTCGCTCTCGCCCAGGCCCAGGAGGATTCCAGCGCCGCCAAGCTCGCCCAGGACCTGGCGCGGGAGCTGCTTGCCGGTAACGAACGCAAGCTCGACGCCGGCCTGATCCCGGTCAGCGAGGTCAGCGAAGCCCTTGCGGCCGTGGCCGGGCGTGAGGAGGCGGTACTGCAGGCTGCACAACGGGAAACGGCTGCTCTCAACCGGCTGCTCGCCCTGATCGAGCAGGGTGACGTGCCGCTGTCGCCGCAATGGCAGGTGGAACTTCCCGGGCCCGGTGAAGAACCGGAGCCCGCCCTTGAAGATGTTGTGGCCATCGGTCTGGCGGAACGCCCCGACCTGCAGCAGGCCCGGCTGGAGATCTCCGCCCGTGAAATTGCCCTGGTCTATGCGGAAAATCAACGATTGCCGCGCCTTGACCTCGAGGCAAGCTTCGGCGTCAACGGCCTGGCCGGGGAGGATGACGGCAGCGGCAGCCGCTACTCCGGCAGTTGGTCGGAGTCCTTCGGGAGTGCCGCCCAGACGGATGGAAGTGCCTGGTATGCCGGTCTGCGTTTCAGCATGCCATTGCAGAACAGTGCCGCCCTGGCCGGTTGGCGCGATGCCGTTGCGCTGAATAAACAGGCCCTCTATCGCCTGTACGACGCCGAAACAGCCGTCGAAAAGGCGATCCGTTCGGCCCATGCCACGCTTGTCCTCGGTCGTGCCCGCCTGGAGGTGGCGCGCCGGTTTGCCGAACTCGCCCAGACGACCCTCGATCAGGAAAATCGTCGCCTGCAGGAAGGGCTTTCGGACACCTTCCGCGTCCTGACTTTCCAGGAGGCCCTGGTGTCCGCCCGTCTGCGCGAGGTGACCGCCCGCGCCGATTACCAACGTTCCCTTGCCAATCTGCACCAGGCCGCAGGGACCAATCTCGCCCGTTACGATATCCACGCGGCCCTGCCGCGCGAAGGAGACATGCCATGAAATGCCTGCGTCATCTCATCATCTTCCTGGGCTTCGGCCTTCTGCCGTTGTTGGCCGGCTGCGGCTCGGAACCCGCGGCCGAATCGCAGCCCGCTTCGGCGTCAGTTGCCGCCAAGGCAACCCCGGTCCAGGTCCAGGTCGTCACGGTCCGTGACCTGAACGAGAACATCACCCTCCCCGGCTCGCTGGTCGCCTGGGAAGATTTGACGCTGGCCGCCGAGATTGCCGGGCCCATCGACTGGGTCGGGCCGAAAGAGGGCGATGCCCTGGTGGCCGGAACCCCGATCATGACGATCGACTCGGTGGCGCAAAAAGCCAACCTGGCACGCGACCGGGTCGCCGCCGAGGTGAAACGCAAGGCGATGGAGAGGCTCGAGAGCCTGGTCGCCGAGAACCTCGTCAGCCGCCAGGAATTCGACAACAGCGTCAGCGCCTACGAGGCGGCCCGGCAGCAGTTCGAGCTGTCGCGCATCGCCATGGAAAAGAGCAGCGTGCGTTCACCGGTGGCCGGTGTGCTTGATGCCAGGCTGGTGGAGCGCGGCGAATATATCAAGGCCGGCGACCCGGTGGCGCTGGTCGTGCAGATCGATCGGCTCAAGGTCCTGCTCGCTGTCCCGGAAAAGGACGTGCGCTATCTGCATGTCGACGAGGAAGTGCAGGTCGTCCAGGCCCAGATCGACACCGGCGAGCAAGTGCGCCGCTCCGGGCGGATCGTGCATCTCGCCTACAAGGCCGATCCCCTGACGCGCACCTACCTGGCCAAGATCGAAGTCGACAATCGCGACCGCCAGTTGCGGCCGGGGATGATCGTGCGTGTGGAAGCGTTGCGGCGCGAACTCAAAGGGGTCGTTGCCGTGCCGCTTTACGCCGTGGTCGACCACGAGGGGCGCAAGGTGGTCTTCGTCGAGGAAGACGGCAGGGCGCAACTGCGGCCGGTGGAGGTCGACCGGGTGATCGGCGACCAGGCCGTGATCAGCGCCGGACTCGCCGCTGATGAGCGCCTGATCGTCAAGGGCCAGCAACTGCTCGCCGATGGCGCAGCGGTCCAGGTCGAGGAAGGCTGACATGCTGATATCCAATGCCGCCATCCGGCAGCGCAGCACGGTCTTCGCCCTGATGCTGATCATCATGATCGTCGGCGTCTACAGCTACATCACCCTGCCGCGCGAATCGACCCCGGACATCACCATCCCCTACGTGCTGGTGGTCACGCCTTACGAAGGGGTGTCGTCGAGCGACATCGAGTCGCTGATCACCAACCCGATCGAGCGCAAGCTGCGCGGCCTCAAGCATGTCGAGCAGGTCCGCTCGGTGAGCGCCGAGGGGTCGTCGATGATCACCGTCGAATTCCTCCCCGACGTCGAGATCGACGACGCCATCCAGTGGGTGCGGGACAAGGTCGACCAGGCCAAGGGCGACCTCCCCGGCGACCTGGAGAACGACCCGCAGATCCTCGAGGTCAACCTCGCCGAGTTCCCGGTGCTGATGGTCGCCGTCTCCGGTGACGTCCCGGAAACCCTGCTCAAGGGGGTGGCCGAGGAGCTCGAGGAGCATATCGAGGAGCTCCCCGGCGTGCTCGACGTCGTCCTCACCGGTGGCCGCGAGCACCAGGTCCGGGTCGAGATCGACCCCGACCGCCTGGCCGCCTACCGGGTCTCCTTCAACGAGATCGTCACCGCCGTGGCGCGCGAGAACGTCAACATCCCCGGCGGCAGCCTCGACATCGGCCAGGGCAAGTACCTGCTGCGCATCCCCGGCGAGTTCACCGACCCGGCGCAGATCGACAACCTGGTCATGGTGGTGCGCGACGGCCGGCCGATCTACTACAAGGACCTGGCGACTGTCGACTTCACCTTCGAGGACGCCAAAAGCCACGCCCGCCTCAACGGCAAGTCGAGTGTCAGCCTGGCGGTCAAGAAGCGCACCGGCGAGAACATCATCGAAGTCACCGACCGGGTCTTCGCCCTGCTCGAGGCCGCCCGCCCGCTCCTGCCGCAGGGGGTCGAGCTGTCGGTCACCCTCAACCAGTCGAAAGATATCCGCAACATGGTGGCGGACCTGGAGAACAACATCCTCACCGGCCTGCTGCTGGTCGTGGCGGTGCTCTTCCTCTTCCTCGGCCTGCGCAACTCCTTCTTCGTCGCCCTGGCGATCCCGTTTTCGATGCTCATGTCGTTCGTCATCATCCAGGCGCTCGGCATGACCCTCAACATGGTCGTGCTCTTCAGTTTGATCCTGGCGCTCGGCATGCTGGTCGACAACGCCATCGTCATCGTCGAGAACATCTACCGTCACATGCAGGAAGGCAAGAGCCGGGTCGAGGCGGCGCGCTCCGCGGCGAGCGAGGTCGGCTGGCCGGTGACCAGCTCGACCATCACGACCCTGTGCGCCTTTTTCCCGATGATCTTCTGGCCGGGGATCATGGGGGAATTCATGAAGTTCCTGCCGATGACCCTGATCATCACCCTCTCCTCGTCGCTGTTCGTGGCGCTGGTCATCAATCCGAGCGTCTGCGCCGCTTTGATGCGCATCAAGCCGGGCGAAGTCCAACCCGACCTCGAGCGGACCCGGGTGGTGCGCGCCTATCGCCGCACGCTGCAGTGGGCCCTCGGCCACAAGGGGGCGACGGTCGCCATCGCCGTCGCCCTGCTGCTGGTCATCACCGGGGTCTTCGGCGGCCTGGTCGCCGCCCGGGTGATCGGCGTCGAGCTCTTCCCGGAGGTCGAGCCGAACCGGGCGTTCGTCGAAATCAAGTCCCCCGAGGGGACCAGCCTGGCCACCTCCGACAGCTACGCGCGGATCGTCGAGCAGGCCGTTCTGCCGGAACAGGACGTCAAGTACACCATTGCCGAGGTCGGCGTGGCGCCGAGCGGCGAGGCTGGCGCCGAAAGCGGTGGCCAGTCGCACATGGCCAAGGTCTCCCTCGAGTTCGTCGATCGTGACGAGCGCCATGGCTCCTCAGACGAAGTCCTTGACCGGCTTCGCGCTGCCCTTGCCGGGTTCACCGGCGCCGAGATCAAGGTGGAGAAGGAAGAACCGGGGCCGCCGACCGGCCCGCCGGTGAGCATCGAGGTCAGCGGTGAACGGGTCGTCGTGCTCGAAAGCCTGGTCGCGCAGGTGCGTGCGCGCATCAAGGGGATCGACGGCCTGGCCGATCTCAAGGACGACTTCTCCCGCGCCAAGCCGGAGCTGCGCGTCCTGGTCGATCGGGAAAAAGCCACGCTGCTGGGGCTCTCCACCGCCGACATCTCGGTGCTGGTCAAGGCGGCGATCAGCGGCAGCAAGATGGGGGTCTACCGCCAGGGCAAGGACGAGTACGACATCATCGTGCGCCTCCCCGAGGCGCGCCGCCAGACCCTGGCCGACGTGGAGAGCCTGCTGATCCCGACCAACACCGGCGCGCCGGTGCCGCTCACCACGGTGGCCAGGCTGGAGTTCGGTACCGGCTTCGGCGCGATCCGCCACATCGACCAGAAGCGGGTGGTGACCATCTCCGGCAACACCGTCGGCCGCAACAGCA
>JBFIMV010000178.1:0-5586 GCA_041611575.1 Desulfuromonadales bacterium
ACGCCCGTTCGCTTTGCTCACTCATGACGCAAAGGGTAAAGAAAGACGCAGAGTAAGTAAGGCGTTGTTACTTAATAATCTTAGAAACCGTTCCTCTTTGCGCCTTTGTTTTAACTTTTGCGTCTTTGCGTTACGTTTTTCCGCCTTTGGTCGGTTAATGCAAAATCAAATAATACAACGGGAAGATGAAGATCCATATCAGGTCGACCAGGTGCCAGTAGAGCCCGGCGTTCTCGAGGATCACAAAGTCGTCGGCGGTGACCCTGCCGCGCTTGATCAGCAGCATGGCCCAGCCGATGATCAGGGCACCGATGATCACGTGGATGCCGTGCAGGCCGGTGGTCAGATAGTAGAGGTTGAAGAAGACCATCTCGCCGGGGAGCATTTCCTTGAGGTGCGCCGATCCCGGGTAGATGCCGTGGTCGATCTTGGCGCTCCACTCGAAGTACTTGTTGATCATGAAGATCGCCGCGCAGGCGATGGTGGCGCCGAGCAGGTTGAGACAGAGGGTCTTCGCCCCGCGCCGCAGGGCGGTGATCGATACGGCGACGAACAGGCTGCTGGTCAGCAGCACCAGGGTGTTGCCGCCGCCGAACCAGACGTTGAGTTCCTTGCCGGCCGAGATGAACTCCTGCGGGTAGCGCGCCAGGTAGACTGAGTAAAGAATGAAGAGCCCGCCGAACAGCAGCACCTCGGTGAAGAGGAAGAGCCACATGCCGAACTTGGCGCCGGTATAGTCCTTGTGTACGTGGCCGCTCATAGGATCCCCGCCTTCTTGTAATCGTAGGGGCCGTGGGTGACCACCGGGTCGGCGTCGAAGTTCTCGGTCGGCGGCGGTGACGGCACCTGCCATTCGAGGGAGGCCCCGCCCCAGGGGTTGGTGCCGGTCGGCGCGCCCCGGAACAGGCCATGGATGAGGTTGGCGAACATCAGCACCAGGCCGATCGCCAGGACCCATGAACCGACGGTGGCCAGCTGGTTCAGGTTGGTGAACTCGGGGATGTAGTCATAGTAGCGGCGCGGCATGCCCATCATGCCGACCACCTTCATGGAGATGTAGGTGATCAGGAAGCCGACGAGGATCACTCCCCAGGCGACCGTGGCGACGACCTTGTCGTACATGCGGCCGTAGATCTTCGGCAGCCAGTAGTGCATGGCGGCGAAGAAGGCCATGCCGGTGCCGCCGAACATGACGAAGTGGAAGTGGCCGACGACGAAGTAGGTGTCGTGGACGTGCACGTCGGTGGCCGCCGCGCCGAGGACCAGGCCGGTCAGTCCGCCGATGGTGAACAGCAGGATGAACGACAGGGCGTACAGGAGCGGCGGGTCGAGCAGGATCGAGCCCTGGTAGAGGGTGGCCAGCCAGTTGAAGACCTTGATCGCCGAGGGGATGGCGACCAGGAAGGTCAGGAATGAGAAGACCATGACGGCCAGGTCCGACATGCCGCTGGTGTACATGTGGTGGGCCCAGACCAGCGAGCCGGCGAAGGCGATGGCGATGCTCGAGACGACGATCGCCTTGTAGCCGAAGGCCGGCTTGCGGGCGAAGACCGGGATGATGTCGGAGACGACCCCCATGCCGGGGAGGATCATGATGTAGACCGCCGGGTGCGAGTAGATCCAGAAGAGGTGCTGGAACATGATCGGGTCACCCCCCTGGGACGGGTCGAACAGCCCGGTGCCGAGCATGCGCTCGGCGAACAGCAGGGCGACGGTGATGCCGATTATCGGCGTGGCGAGGATCTGGATCCAGGCGGTGGCGTAGAGCGACCAGGTGAAGAGCGGGATGCGCATCCAGGTCATCCCCTCGGCGCGCAGGCGGTGGATGGTGGTGACGAAATTCAGTCCGGTGAGGATCGACGAGAAGCCGAGGGTGAAGACCGCCATGGCCGCCAGCGAGACGTTGGTGCTGGTCTGGGCCGAGAAGGGGACGTAGAAGGTCCAGCCGGTGTCGGGCGGCCCGCCGCCGGTGAAGAGGGCGGTGACGGCCATGGCCGCGCCGCTGATGTAGAGCCACCAGGAGAAGAGGTTGAGCTTCGGAAAGGCGACGTCGCGGGCGCCGAGCTGGATCGGCATGATCAGGTTGCCGAAGGCTGCCGGAATGCCGGGGATGATGAACAGGAAGATCATGATCACGCCGTGCAGCGTGAAGACGGCGTTGTAGGTCTGAGGTCCCATGATCGTCTCGCCCGGGGCGAACAGCTCGAGGCGCAGCAGCAGGCCGAGGATCACGCCGATGATGAAGAAGGCGAGGATGCACCAGAAGTAGAGCAGGCCGATGCGTTTGTGGTCGGTCGAGAAGATCCAGCCGAGGATGCCGGGGTAGTGTCCTTCGCCGAAGAAACCGCGGCTGCCGGACGCTGAGGGGGTCGCTTCACTCATAGGTTCTTGTCCTTCTTCGACATACTGCCGCCGAACACCAGGTATGCGGCAAAAATCGCCAGGGTCGCCAGGATGGCCGTGGCCGAAACGCGCAATATGTTGAAAACATATGTTTTCTGCTGAGGATCGAAGCTGAAGCAGAATTGTACCACCTTGCGGATGGTCGTGCCAACCCGTCCTTCGCGCGCCTCGTAAAGGGCCAGCGTCAAATCCTTGGGCAGGACGCGCGTGCCATGCAGGTAGCGCATGATCTTTCCTTCAGCAGAGACGACGAAGAAGACGACCGGATGGATGAAATCGACGCCTTCCTTCCGGAAATGATAGCCCGCGGCGTCGGTCAGGGCACGGATGTTGTCGATGTCTCCCGTCAGGAAGCGCCAGCTGTCGGCGGCGATGCCGTTGTCCATGGATGCGTAATAGGTGTCGCGGCTGCGCCTGGCGAGCTCCGGTGTCTCCGTTTCGTCAAAGCTGATCGAGATCACCTGGTAATCTTCGCCCGCCTTGAGCTTGAGCCCTGGGAGGACGCGCGCCAGGTCGCCCTGCAGGAAATGGCAGACGTTCGGGCATTTGTAGTAGACCGGGGCGATGATCGTCGGCCTGGTCACCAGCTCGGCGAGGCGGATCGCCCGGCCCTGCTCGTCGCGAAATTCACGGTCGAGCGGCAGGGGTGCGCCGAGTTTTTCCTCCAGGTCGACCTTCGCCGGTGAGGTCGGGGGGGCGGGGTGAACATGCTCCGCCGGCGCCTGCTGCGTGGCCGGGGCGTGACTGTTGTGTCCTTGCACGGGGTCGTCAGGAAGATGCCTGGGAACGTTTGCGAAGGTCGGCGTGGCCGTGACCAGGCCGCAGGCCAGCAGCGCGACAAATACGGCCAGCCAGTGCCTGTGCCCGTCTGATGTTCCGGTAATTGCAGGAATTTTCATAATGGCCTTATTCTGGGTTAATGAGTTGCATACATGCCGGCTAATGATAACAACCACAGCGGATTTTGCAATCGGCTGAGTGCCCTGTGTGTCGATTGCGCGAAAGCGGCTCATCTGCTAGCATGAGCGACCCAAGGAGATTGCCATGAACGAACTGATCGAACGTATCGTCGAGTTGGAAATTCGCTATGCCCACCAGGCGAGCCTGGTCGAGGAGTTGAACGTCGAGCTGACTGCGGCTAACGGGCGTATCGACAAGCTCGAACGCGAGGTCCGGTCCCTGCGCGACAGCTTTCGCTCTCTCGAGCCTGACCTGTCGGAATCACCTGACGAGTAACCATGGCCGAAAGCTTGCGTAGAATCATCCTGGAAGCATGCGTGCTGGTTGCGCTTGGTGTCCTCCTCGGGCTGATGCTCCACCACCGCATGGTTCTGGACGCCTTTTCCGGCAACCTGGTCCCGCCGGCACGCCCGGCCGCGTCGGAGAGCTCCCGGGCCGCTTTGCCGAAGCCGGTCTTGCTCGAAGAGGTGCAGCTGGTGAAGTCCACCGGCGGGATGATCGTCGATGCCCGCAGCTTCGAACTCTTCGCTGCAGGACACATTGCCGGAGCGCGGTCGCTGCCGCTGGTGGAGATCGACGAGATGCTGCCCGACTTCCTTGAGAATGTCGCCCGGGACAGGACCCTTATCGTCTATTGCAGCGGTTTCGGCTGCCCGGACTCCTTCGACCTGGGAATGATCTTGATCGAAGCGGGTTACGAGGATGTGCGGGTTTTCGAGGGCGGCTACCCGGAATGGCGTGACGCCGGGCTGCCGGTGGCGGGAGAGAAGCCATGAACCGTGCGTTGTGGGTGCTCTATCACCTGGTGCGGCTGGCTCTTGCGGCGGTCTTTTTGTATGCGGGCTATGTCAAGATGCGCGACCTGGTTGCCTTCGCCGGGCAGGTCGCTGCCTACCAGATCCTGCCGTACGCACTCAACTACCTGGTGGCGGCGACGCTGCCGTACGTGGAGTTCCTCGCCGGCCTGCTGCTGCTCCTGAATGCGCGCATCCGTCCCGCGCTGATAGTGGTCGGCGGTTTGAACCTGGTCTTCATGGCCGCCCTGGTTTCGGTCATGGCCAGGGGGATGGAGATCGACTGCGGTTGCTTCGACCCCGGCGGCGGGGACCCGGTCAGCGCCGGCATGGCCCTGCTGCGCGATGTCGGCTTGATGGGGCTGATCGTGCTGGCCTGGAGACTCAGGACGGTGCTGAGCGATGAGCGATGAGCGATGAGTGCTGAGTGCTGAGTGCTGAGTGCTGAGTGCTGAGTGCTGAGTGCTGAGTGCTGAGTGCTGAGTGCTGAGAATCTGGTTGCTTTAATTCAAAACTTGAAACTAAAAACTTAAAACTGCCTTTTTATGACCTGGAAATCGCAACTCGCCGAGAGCATCACCACCCCGGATCAGCTGGCGGCACTGTTCGGCATCGACCCCGAACCGCTGCGGGCTGTTGCTGCCCGCTATCCACTGCTGATCACGCCACACACGCTGGCGCTGATAGAGAAGCCGGGCGATCCGATCTGGTTGCAGTGTGTCCCCGATCTGCGCGAATTGGCAGATGACGACCTGCCGGAAGATTCCCTGAACGAGCGCGCCTTCTCGCCGGTCCCTGCGGTGGTGCATCGCTATCCCGACCGCGCCCTGCTGCTGGTCTCCGGGCACTGTGGCGGCTACTGCCGCTTCTGCACCCGCAAAAACCGGGTCGGCACGGCGGCGCTGACCTATTCTTCACGGCAGATTGCCGCAGGCCTCGATTACATCGCCGCCACACCTGCGATCCGCGATGTCATCCTGACCGGTGGCGATCCCCTGCTGCTGGATGATGACCGTCTCGCGGGGATACTGGATCGCCTGTACGGCATGCCGCATGTCGAGATGGTCCGAATCGGCAGCCGGGTCCCGGTGACCCTGCCCGCGCGCATTACGCCGGAGCTCTGCGCCCTGCTGTCGCGCTATCGGCCCCTTTACCTCAACACCCACTTCAATCACCCCCGCGAGCTGACCGAAGCAAGTGCCGCCGCCTGCGCCCGGCTGGCCGACGCCGGCATCCCGTTGGGGAACCAGACGGTGCTGCTGCGCGGCGTCAACGACGACCCCGAGGTCATGCGCGCCCTGTGTCGCGGCCTGCTGCAGCTGAGGGTGCGCCCCTACTCCCTGCACCAGCTCGACCAGGCGCGGGGCACCGGTCATTTCCGGGTGCCGGTCGAGCGCGGCCTGGAGATCGTCGCTGCCATGCGTGGCAG
>JBFIMV010000179.1:0-5568 GCA_041611575.1 Desulfuromonadales bacterium
ATGGTGAAGTATGAAAAGCGTCCGGCAAAGCGCCGCGACGGCTCGGTCGTCGAAGGGCTCTACAACGCCTGGATCATCTTCAACAACCCCAAGCAGTACAACTCCTACACCACCGACATGGTCAAGGCGACCATCCTGGCCTTCCGCCGGGCTTCGGTCGATCGCGAGGTCAACGCCGTGGTCTTCACCGCGGTGGGCGACAAGGCCTTCTGTACCGGCGGCAACACCAAGGAATACGCCGAGTACTACGCCGGCAACCCCCAGGAGTATCGCCAGTACATGCGGCTGTTCAACGACATGGTCTCGGCGATCCTCGACTGCGACCGGCCGGTGGTCTGCCGGGTGAACGGCATGCGCATCGGCGGCGGGCAGGAGATCGGCATGGCCTGCGATTTCACCCTGACCCACGACCTCGCCAACTTCGGCCAGGCCGGCCCCAAGCACGGTTCTGCGGCCATCGGCGGGGCGACGGATTTTCTGCCGGTGATGATCGGCTGCGAGCAGGCGATGATTTCCGGCACCCTGTGCGAACCTTTTTCGGCGCACAAGGCGGCGCGCCTCGGTATCGTGGCCGATGTGGTACCGGCATTGAAGATCGACGGCAAGTTCGTCGCCAACCCGACGGTGATCACCGACCGCATGCTCGACGAGTACGGCCGGATCATTCACGGCGAATTCAAGACGGGCGCCGAGCTGGCCGCGGGCAAGGAGCTGCTGAAGAGCGGCGAAATCGACCTGAGCCTGCTCGATGAGAAGGTCGAGGCGTTGTGCGCCAAGCTGCTCGAGACCTTCCCGGAGTGCATGACCAAGAGTTTCGAGGAGCTGCGCAAGCCGAAGCTCGAGGCCTGGAACCGCAACAAGGAGAATTCCCGCGCCTGGCTGGCGCTCAACATGATGAACGAGGCGCGCACCGGCTTCCGCGCTTTCAACGAGGGGAACAAGGAGACCGGCCGCGAGATCGACTTCGTCAAGCTGCGCCAGGGCCTGGCCAAGGGTGTCCCCTGGACCGAGGAGCTGATCGACAGCCTGATGCCGGCCAAGAAGGAGAGTTGATATGAGCGAGAGTCCCCTGAAGGTCTGGCTCGACCGCGACAATACGCTGCTGCGGTTGCGCCTGGCGCGGCCGAAGGCCAACATCGTCGATGCCGCCATGATCGCCGCCCTGGATGCCGCCCTGGCCGAGTACCGCGAACTGAAGACGTTGCGCGCCGTGCTGCTCGACCATGAGGGTCCGCATTTCAGCTTCGGCGCCAGCGTCGAAGAGCACCTGCCGGGGAGCTGCGACGCCATGCTCAAGTCGCTGCACGCGCTGGTGCGCAGCATGCTCAACTTCCCGCTGCCGCTGTTGGTGGCGATCAAGGGCCAGTGTCTTGGCGGCGGCTTGGAAGTCGCCGCGGCCGGCAGCATGCTGTTCGCCGCACCGGACGCCAAGCTCGGACAGCCCGAGATCAAGCTGGCGGTCTTCGCCCCGGCAGCCAGCTGCCTGCTCCCCGAGCGGATCGGTCAGGCCAAAGCCGAGGACCTGCTGTTCTCCGGGCGCAGCATGGGCGCCGATGAAGCCCTGGCGGCAGGCCTGATCGATCGCCTCGGCGATGACCCGGAAGCGGATGCCCTGGTCTATTTCGATCAGCAGCTGGCAGCGCACAGCGCCAGCACCCTGCGTTTTGCCGTGCTGGCCGCTCGTCAGGAGTACCGGCAACGAGTGCTTGCCAAGCTGGACCGCGTGGAGGGCCTTTACCTTGACGAGCTGATGGCCACCCGTGACGCCGTCGAAGGTTTGAACGCCTTCCTCGAAAAACGCCAGGCGAAGTGGGAGAGCTAGGGACGGTTCCCGGGGAGATGATGACTCGAGCCGATAGCCAGGAAATCATCGACGTTCACTGTCACTGCTTCGCCGGTCCGGCTCAGGCTGGACTGGTTGCCGCCGGACTTGCCCGGCTGCGCGCGGCCGGTGTCAGCCGCCTGGCGGTCATGGGGCTGGTCAACACCACCTTTGACGAAGAAAACATCTGGAAGCTCATCCCCGAGGGGTTTGACAATCACGGCGACCCGCTCTTCTACGAGGTCGATGACCTGCTGCGGTTCAACCGGGACAGCGACGGGATGCTCTTTCCCATGATCGACACGCGTTGCCTGGTCGGGGATGTGCCGAGCCTGCTGCAGGGCTATGTCGCGCGCGGATTCCAAGGGATCAAGGGACTCTATCTGGCCGATGAAGGCAACGACCTGCGCATCGGCAGCATCCCCAACGTCTTCGGCATCAGTCTGGAGCAGTATCACCGGCGCGAGTGGCAGATCTTCGCTTTCGCCGAAGCCAACGACCTGCCGGTCCTTTACCACATGGACGCCAACCGCCACAGCGACGTCATGCGGGCCATCCTCGATGACTTTCCCCGCCTGAGGATCAACTTCCCCCATTTCGGCATCGGTCGTAAAGCATTTCGCCAGATCCTCGATCGTTATCCCAACGTCTTCACCGACATCGCCTACATGAAGCCGCATATTCAACAGAACGCAACAAGCTATGTTGATTTCATCAGCCATTACCCGGACCGGGTCTGCTTCGGCTCCGACGCGCTTCTTTATCAGCCTGAAATCGTGCTTGACTACATCGACCTGGTGCGGTCGCTGAGGTTGCCGCAAGAGCTTGAAGAGAAGGTGTTTTCAGGGAACCCGCGGCGGTTCCTGGGCATACCCTGAACATGCATTGAAAACAGGGCCCACCTCTGTCCGATCCAGCGGCTCAACGCCCTCTCCTGGATGTCTCGGGGTGTCGACGGTCAATTTGTCCGGCACGTTGCAACGCGCCATATCTCTGTTAGCTTTTTGTTGTGACCAGTGGGAGCCGGATGCTTGGGGACCAGATTCTGGCGGCTCTTCCACTTTGGGGGACTTCGGGTGTCAGGGAATCGAAACCTATGGGTCTTTAAAGGAGTTCCTTATGGATATCGACAAGGCAATGATGAATCCGGAAAGCGTGTTTTCTCGTCCAGGGGACATCCTTGGCGAACAAACCCTTACCCGGGAGCAGAAAATACAGATTTTGCGCCAGTGGGAGTACGATGCCCGAGAGTTGGAAGTTGCGGAAGAAGAAAATATGGCTGGCGGCCCGCCAAGTATGCTGGGCGAGGTGTTGAAGGCATTGCTCGCCCTTGATTATGGATGCGATCTCAAACACTCTCCCCCGACCAAACAGGGCGGGGAGTAGTTGCGGTTGCTTGCATGTTCAGCGCAACGACCTGTTCCTGGCAGGGTGTTAAATCAGCAGCCTGTGCCGCACCTTCTTCGGCGCGTGGGCGCCGATGGAGGCGATGACGAAGACCAGCAGTACCGTTTCCCACTGTGGTACAAAGCCGTGGAACGCCGCTCCCAGGAGCAGGATTTTCACCAGGGTGATCACTCCCGCAGTTTCCCGGAAAATCTGGCGATGCCGCATCCACTCGGTGGCCAGCAGCAGACCGCCGCTGGCCGAGGCAAGCACGACGTAAAATGTCGATGGGCCTGGGAGGGTGTCGAGCAGGTAGGCCGCAAGAAAGACCGCTGCCCCGACCTGGTGCGCGGCCCTGATCAGGATGGAAAGGTTGAGAACCCAGTAGGGGCGGTCGCCGATCCTCCCCATCTCTGCGCTTTGTTCGAAAGTGCTTCGGTTCTCGTCCCGCATCGGCATTCACTCCCCGGGCAGTCTGCTCCTGCCGGTTCCCTGCTCCCCGAAAAGATTAAAGTATAAAACGGTTATTCCTGCGCCTTGGCCTTGGCCCTGGCGCGCTGACGTGAGCCGTTGAGGGCAGTTTCGAGGGTGATAGTGTCCAGGACAGCCTTGGTCAGGTCGTCGATTTCGCGGCTGATGTGCTGTAGTTCTTCGATGATGTCCCCGCCCGCGTGGCCCTTCGGGTCCGGCATGTCCTGTTCCGCATCCAGCGATTCAAACAGTTCAATGACTTCGAGCAGTGTTGTACGATTGACGACCCCGGCGAAGCGATAGCCGCCGCCGGCGCCGCGCATGGCCTGGACCAGGCCGGAACGCACCAGCGTGCGCAATATCTTGGCGAGGTGATGCGTTGAAATGCCATACTTGTCGGCGATGTCGGTCGCCGAAAGTTGATGCTCGGGGTTGCTCGCCAGTTCCAGCACGGCATAAAGGGCAAAAAGGCTTGCCTTTTGTAATTTCATCTAAGGGCTTCCTGGAGGAGAGGGGTTCAATGTCTTCAATCGATTTTTCGAGTTCGATGAACGTCCGGCCCGCAAGCCTTGGCTGCAAAAAACGACAGCGTCAATTTATTTTCTCGGTTGCCCATCGTCCTCACGCTCGTGGCGCCGTTCAGCGGGCCTTAACTTATCAGTAGCCGGCAAAGATGATTTTGTGGTACCACAAACACTTCTTGACAGACAAGCGATTTCATGAGGTTCCAGTTTGCCTGAGCGGATATCCCGGTGCGGCTGATAACTGCAAGCGTATATGGCGATAGCGGGGTGTAAGCTGTATTTTGGCCGATGGCTTGGAATTGACAGGAAATGAGTGGGGCAAGTCGCAATAAAAGCTTGAACCTCCCGACGAATGAGAGCTTAATTCTTCGATCCTCCCTTTGTGCTTGGCGCCTTTGCGTAAAATGTTCCGGCCTTCTTTCTGGGTTATAGTGCCGGTTTTTTTCGTCGCCGATAAATTAGGTTGACAGTTAAATCAGCATTGCGGTACCTTTTTACATGAATCTGCTTTTCGCAGTCGGTCAGTCTATGCAGGAATGGCCGAGAAGGTGCCTTGTTCGTGCCGGCCTGACGTGATTGCAGCGCGTCACAACAGAGGGTCAACAAGCCCGCTGATTTTTCGCTTGGCGGGTGAAGAGTCCAAAGAACCAGCAGAAGAGGGATGACCAATGAGGTACGCAGAGACTGGGTACAATCTGGAAATCGATCTGACCAGGGGCAACATCGAAAAGATCGCCTCCGATCCGCGCGACACCGAGCTTTATCTCGGCGGTCTGGGGACCAATGCCAAGATCATGTGGGACCGGGTGTCTCCCGAGACGGAGGCCTTTTCGGAGGAAAACCTGCTGATCTTCGGTGCCGGCCTGCTCTGCGGCACCCCGGCCACCGGCTGCAACCGCACCATCATGACCACCATCTCCCCGCAGACCAGGCTGCTCGCTTTCTCGATGATGGGCGGCTTCTGGGCGCCGGAACTCAAATACGCCGGCTACGACAAGGTAATCCTGCGCGGCAGGTCGCCGGAACTGGTCTACATCTATATCAACAACGACCATGTCGAAATCCGCGACGCCTCGCATCTGGCCGGCAAGGGCTCCATCGAGACCGCCGAGATCATCAAGAAGGAGCTGAAGCAGCCCAAGGCCCAGGTGGCGGCCATCGGTCTGGCCGGCGAGAACCGGGTTTTTTACGCCTCCATCGAGCAGGGGCGCTCCAGCGCCAGCCGCGGCGGCATCGGCGCGGTGATGGGAGACAAGGGGGTCAAGGCGGTCGTGGTGCGCGGCACCAAGGACGTCGTGATCGCCGAACCGGAGAAATACCTGAAGCTGTGCAACGAGGTGCTCGAATACATCAAGGTCCGTGAAG
>JBFIMV010000180.1:0-5512 GCA_041611575.1 Desulfuromonadales bacterium
AAAAGTGTGTTTTTCGGCCGGTTTCTCGGCCCGATCCGCGGGCTGGTGCCGTTTGTCGCCGGGGCGAGCCGCATGCGTCCCGGAGCCTTCTTCGCTTATGCCCTGTTCAGCTGCCTGCTCTGGGGGCTCAGCTATCCCGGCCTCGGCTGGCTCGGCGGCACAAGCTGGCAGCGCGCCGAAACCCTCGCCGGACGATTGGGCCTGCTGGTCTGCCTCGGGCTGGTCGTGACCCTGGGCGTCGCCTGGTTGCGGCACCATTTCCTGCCCCGGCGAAAAAAAACGGACTAAGAGAAGGTCAACACATTTCAACGCAAAGACGCAAAGAGAGGTGCAGATCGCAGAGAAAATACAAAAAAACCCAAACGAATGGGATGTTTTTTTTGCGTCTTTCTTTTTACTTGGCGTCTTTGCGTTGAAATATCAAGCCTTTACGTTTTGTTTATAAACCGGAACAAACCTGAAAATGGATGGAACGGCTAGACAACCCCTTTCGGCTTGATGGCAGCCGGCAGGGTGAAGCAGAAACAGCTCCCCTTCCCCGCCCCCTCCGACTCAACCCAGACGCGCCCGTCGTAGAGTTCGATGATGCTCTTGACGATCGCCAGGCCGATGCCTGTCCCCTTGCTGTCATGGGCCAGCTTTTCGAACAACCCGAAGATTTTCTCGTGGTATTTCGGATCGACGCCGATGCCGTTGTCCTGCACACAGAAGACCCAGGATCCATCGCGTTTCTCGGTTGAAAAGGCAATCTTCGGTGCGGGCTGGGGACCCATGTACTTGACAGCATTCTCCACCAGGTTCAGGATGGCCTCGCTAATGCGGCGGCGATCGGCGTACAGGACGACTTCGGCGACATCCACCGACACCTCGACCGAGCGCTCGTTGATTATGCCGGCGGCCATGAAAAGAGCGTCGTCGATCAACTCCCTGAAACAGCATTCCTCCGGCGGATTGACGACCCGGCCAATGCGCGACAGCTGCAGGAGCTCGTCGAGCAGGTTGTTCATATGGTCGGCCGCGTCACCGATGAAAGTCATATCGGTGGCAATCGCCTCCTGGTCACCTCTTTTCAGGTCCTCCGCAAGCACGCCGAGAAAGCCCTTGATGGTGACCAGCGGGCTCTTGAGGTCATGGGACACCGTGTAGGTGAAGCGTTCCATCTCGGCGTTCTTCTGCAACAGGGCCGTTTCCGCCTTTTTGCGCTCCGTAATGTCGAGCTTGGTCGCCACGTAGTTGACAATACGGCCCTCGGCGTCGCGCACCGGGGCGATATTCGCCTCTTCATTGTAGAGGCTGCCGTCCTTGCGGCGGTTGACGAATTGCCCCTGCCAGACCTGGCCGTTGCTTATCGTATCCCAGAGCTCTGCATAGAAGGCCTGATCATGCACGCCGCTGCTGATGGTGCGCATGTTCGTGCCAACGATCTCGTCACGGGCGTAACCGGTGACCCTTTCGAACGCCGGGTTGGCATACTGGACAACCCCCTGCGGGTCTGTGATGACGATCGTTTCGCCGGCCTGCTCGATCGCCTGGAGGAGCCGCTCGCGTTCGGCGTCTGCCTGGATGCGCTCGGTTACGTCGATCTTGGTCGACACGAAGCCGACGATCAACCCGGCGGCATCGCGGATCGGGGCGATGGTCGCTTCCTCATGGTACAGGGTACCTTTCTTGCGCCGGTTGATGAACTTCCCGCGCCAGACCTTGCCGCTGCTGATCGTCTCCCACATGTCCCGGTAATAGTCTTCGTCCTGGTCATTACCCCGGATGAGGTTGATATTTTTGCCGAGGATCTCCCCGCGAGAGTAACCGGTGATCCGTTCGAAGGCCGGATTGACGTACTGGACAACCCCCTCGATGTCGGTGATGACGACGGTCTCACCGGCCTGTTCGATTGCCTGGAGGAGCCGCTCGCGTTCGGCGTCCATCTGCTTGCTTTCGGTTATATCGACGTAGGAACCGCGGTATCCATCCAACAGCCCGGCCTCATCAAAAAACGGCGAACCGCTGGCCGAGAGCCAAATCTCGCGGCCGTCGCGGTGCAGGTTCCGCAACTCGAAAGCCGTGAAGGACTCGCCGTTCAGGAAGGCCTCGAAGGTAAGGGTCTTGAGCCTTTCCCTGTCCTCGGCGCAGAACAGGTCATAAAAATATTTCTGACCGACAATCTCTTCGGGAAGGTAGCCGAGAATCGACTGCACTGCGATGCTGACATAGGTGAACAGGCCGTCGGCGTCAACCTCCCATATCCATTCCCTGGTCTGCTCGGCGACCTGGCGGAAACGCTCTTCCGAACGGCGCAGCGCCTTGATGGCTATATTTTGATCGGTCACATCGTAATAAGTCGCCAGCAGATGATCACCAAAAGCCGTCCCGGAAACCATCACGGTGCGCACCTGCCCGTTTTTGCAGGTGACTTCATGCTCAATCGATGCGACCTCGGCTTCACTCCTGATCGCCCTGCGCATGGCACGCAGCCAGTTCACAAGAGAAGTTGCGCGATATTGCGGATCCGGATAGACGGCTTGCCAGAAGGCTTCCTGACAGGACATATCATCCAAGGTGTAACCGAAGGTCGATGTGAAAGATTCATTGATCTCGAGAATCCTGCCATTTTTATCGAGATAGCTAAGGGGAACCGGCGCCTTGTCGAAGAGCATGGCAAAGCGGTTGCGTAAATCCAGGGTTTCAGTCGAGCGGTCAGCGACATCCCGTTCCAGTTTTTCGGCGTATTCGGCAAGTTCCCGGCTCTGTGCGACAACCCGCTCATTGCAGAGCAGGCTGCGCAGCGCCAGGGCGCACAAAGGCAGGAGATGCTCCAAAAAGCCGAGCACTTCATCGGTCCCGGCAGCCTGCGGCGGATCGATGATAATGACTGATCCGACGTGTTCGCCGGTTGCTGTCAAAGGGTACTGGTGGAGGGTGGTGACTCCGGCCCGCTTGAGAATCGGCCGCAGGGGATGGTCGTCAGGAACATCCGCCACCTTGCAGGGGAGCACCGCGGTCTGGCGGACCGGGCAGAGCAGGCGCAGTTCCCCGGCGGAAAATATCCGCTCATCGTCGGTGGGTGTGGCATAGACCCGCGAATCCGTTTCCCAGTCCTCCTGGTGCGACAAAAGCAGAACGCAGCGCGCGCCGGTCAGCTGCCGCAACGTCCGGGTCAGTGATTCGCCCAGCTCTTCCGGGCAGACGCTGGACAACACATCAGCCAGGATTGCCAATGCATTTTCCAGTGAAAGCTGTTTGCTCTGCGCGGAACTCACCTGCAAACGACCTCTCAGGCTTGAGGAACTGACATGATTTCCTGATATCCTGACAAATACTACTCTTTCCAAACCGCATTTGAAAAGGGAGAAATAGCCGCGGCCAGGGGGCCGGCCCGAAAGTGCCTGTCTCCAGTAGTATGCGCACCAGGGACAACCCTCGTGCCAGGATAGTCCCTATTGCCAGTCAGACGGCTTTCCGTTAGGATGCGGGCAACCCGCAACCGACCCAAGGTTCAGATGAACAGACTCCCCGACACCCGTTGGCAACAGTTTGAACGCGAGCACGTCTGGCACCCCTACGCGCCGCTCGAGGGAGCCGGTCAGGCTTATCCCGTCAGGAGCGCGAAAGGGGTCCGCCTGACCCTCGAGGACGGCCGCGAGCTGATCGACGGCATGGCCTCCTGGTGGTCGGCGATCCATGGTTACAACCACCCGGTGCTCAACGCCGCGGCACAGGACCAGCTCGGGCGCATGGCGCACGTCATGTTCGGCGGCCTGACCCACCGCCCGGCGGCGGAGCTCGCCGAACGCCTGGTGCGCATCTCGCCGCAAGGCCTCGAGCGCGTCTTCTTCTGCGACTCCGGTTCGGTCAGCGTCGAAGTCGCCATCAAGATGGCGGTCCAGTACTGGCATGCTCGCGGGCTGCCGGAAAAACAGCGGCTGCTGACGATCCGTCGCGGCTACCACGGCGACACCTGCGGCGCCATGGCGGTTTGCGACCCCGAGACCGGCATGCACCACCTGTTCGCCCACGTCCTGCCGCAGCACCTGTTCGCCCCGGCGCCGACCTGCCGCGACGATGCCGAATGGGATGAGCGGGATATTGCCGCATTCAAAGAGCTGATGGAGGTGCATCATGGAGAAATCGCCGCGGTGATCCTCGAACCGATCGTGCAGGGGGCCGGCGGCATGCGCGTCTACGCCGCCGAGTACCTGCGCCGCGTGCGCGCCCTGTGCGATGAACACAACGTCCTGCTGATCGCCGACGAGATCGCCACTGGTTTTGGCCGCACCGGCACCCTGTTCGCCTGCGAGCAGGCGCAGATATCCCCGGATATCCTCTGCCTCGGCAAGGCGCTGACCGGCGGCTACCTGACCCTGGCGGCGGTGCTGACCACCGCCGAGATCAGCGGCACCATTTCGCGCAACCCGCCCGGCGCCTTCATGCACGGCCCGACCTTCATGGCCAACCCGCTGGCCTGCGCCATCGCCTGCGCCAGCATCGACCTGCTGCTGGAGAGCCCCTGGCAGCAACGCATCGCCCGCATGGAAGAGGCCTTCAAGCGCCACCTCCTCCCCTGCGCCGACTGGAGCAACGTCGCCGAGGTGCGCATCAAGGGGGGAATCGGCGTCCTTGAACTGGTGCGCCCCGTCGACATGGCTTCGATCACGCAGCGCTTCATCGATAGGGGCGTGTGGATCCGTCCCTTCGGCAAGCTGGTCTACGTCATGCCGCCGTACGTCATCGACGACAACGACCTCGACACCCTGCTGAGCGCCATGACCGAAACAGTCGCAGAAGAACTATCGAATCGATAATATAGTTAGAGAGGTTCTTGCCCGCGCCTCGCGCCTCGCGCCTCGAACCTCGCACCTCATGCCACTAAAGGATTTTTCCCATGTCCGAACCACTGCAGTTTCTCGCCTTACCCAACGCCCCGGTCGCCGAAGCCGACGTCCTCGTGCTGCCGGTGCCGCTGGAGCGCACCGTCTCCTTCAAACCCGGCACCGCCGATGCGCCGCGCGCCATCCTCGAGACGACCGAGCAGCTCGAATTTTACGAAGAGGACGCCGGTTGGTCGCCCTTCAAGCACATGAAGATCAGCGTCCTCCCCGAATACGCTGACGATCCGGCGCTCGACGATGCAGCCTGGCATATGGGACTGGAAAAGCATGTCGCCGCCCTGCCCGCCGACAACCTGTTCGTCGCCCTCGGCGGCGAGCATTCGCTGACGCCGTCGCTGGTCGCCGGCCGCATGAACACGCCGGGAACCATCCTTTTCCTCGACGCCCACGGCGACATGCGCGCCAGCTACGAAGGCAGCCGCTACAACCACGCCTGTCCGGTCACGCGCCTGCTCGAGCAGGGCCACCGGGTCATCATGGGCGGCATCCGCTCGGTCTTCGAGAGCGAAGTCGCCCTGGTCGAGCGGGAGCCGCGCATCTCGCTGTTCATGGACTGGGACCTGCAGGGCAAGGGGCAGTGGGAGGCGTTTCTGCAGGAGATCCGCGCCCTGAGCGGGCCGGTCTAC
>JBFIMV010000181.1:0-5476 GCA_041611575.1 Desulfuromonadales bacterium
ATCAGCTTGCCGAGTGGCGAATCCGGATCCATCGGGTTGCCGAATGCGCCGCTCATGGCGTCAGCGCCGAACTTGTCAAAGTCGACCTGGATGCCCGGGTTGAACGTCACGTTGCTGTAGTGCAGACTGTCGGCCTTGACGCGCATGTCGCCGGTGAGTTCGATACGGTCGAGGGTGGCATGCCGCTCGGTTTTGTCGAGGCGGCCGGAGAGCTCCTCGAGTTCCTCGCTAAGGCTCTGAATCTGCTTCTGCAGCTCAGAGATCATGGCGTCCTCATGGCTCGCCGCGATGGCGGTCATGGGTAGCGCGAGCAGCGCTGCCATGACCAGGCAAATCAATTTCTGCATCTTGTGCCTCCTCAATAGAATGGTGAAGTTACAAACGGTGCCAATGCTTAGCCGCACGTCTGCGGCTGGGGCGAATCGGCGGCATGGTCGAACAGGAACTGCTGGATGTCTTTCAGGTCCTGGTCTGAGTGTTTTTCCCAGGCTTCTTCGTCGTGCTTCTTCTTGTCGAAGAAACGGTCCCACTGGGCCTGGGTTTTTGACATCGGCGTCAGTTCGCCAGCGGCTGCGCCAGAGCTGTGGCACTCTTTACAGGACTTTTTGTACAGGTGCTTGCCTTTGCGCGGGTTGCCACCCTCTGCTGCGAAGGCCGAGGCGGCTACCAGGGCAGCGATGATCAGCAGGGCGAAAAGTTTGAGGTGTTTCTTCATTTGTTGGTTCCTCCGTCTGTTGGTTGAAGAAGATTGTGTTGGTGGGAAGGGATATTGCTTCCCGTGAGCAGTAATGACGCATGATTCTAGATTCTGTATATTCCGATTTCACAATCTATGCCAATCTGCGCAGATGTGGTGGATGTGTCTGATTTCTGTGAAAAAATAACTTATCAGGGTGAATTGTGTTGATTGTGTGCAGTTTTATGTTCGGTGAAAAGACCGGTGGTTTTGCGTAATACCGCCGCGATATGACAAGGGGCCATTCGCCATGCGCAACAGTGAGCACATTTTCACAAAATTTTCTGGCTGTTTGCGGCTGATGTCACTATATTTAGCCGAAGTGTTTTCCGGAGGAATGAAAGGCAGCCCCTGTCAAGATGTCGAATATAATTACGGATAATAAGCTGTCGCACTTTCCCGAGGGGGACAAACTGGGGAATAGCCTGTTGGAAGAGGGGGGCGCGACATCTCTGCTGGAGCGTCGGGACCGCTATCTCCTGATTGCGAAAGCCCGCTGGCTGTTCCTCGGTTTTGTGACAATTTACGGCGCCGTTGCCGGACTTGGTTATACTTTCAGCAACTTCGGGTGGTTCCTGACCCCGACGCAGGTCTCAGGGGTGTTGGTCGGGGTTTTGACGATCTTCGCCTACAACTCTCTGTATTTTTTCAAAGCGGAACGGATGAGCCGTTTCTCCTGGGGTGATCATCTCCAGGTTCTGCTCGATTATCTCTGTATCACCCTCCTCGTCCATCTCAGTGGCGGAGTGGTCAGCTGGTTCTGGCCGGTCTACCTGCTGGTGACGTTCGAGGCAGCGATCCTGATCGAGAGCCGCAGGCAGGTCTTCATCCTCGGCCTGGTCGCCGGCGTCTTCTACGGTTTTGTTCTGGCAGGTGAGCATTTCGGCTTTCTGCGCAACCTGAACATGCCGTTTATCGACCCGGAATTGCACCATCAGGGTTTGTTCCTGGCCCTGATGTGGATCTGGGTCAGTTTGTTGAATGCCACCACGGCCATTGTCAGCGGCTACCTGATGAATGTTCTGAGGCTTGGACACCGCCGGGTCAAGAAGACCGAGGAACAGCTGAAGGGGTTTCTCGAAACGGCCAATGATCTGATCTTCAGTATTCGCCCCGATGGGCGCTTCCTCTATGCGAATACTGCCTGGACTCGGGCGCTTGGCTACAATCGCGAGCAGCTGGGTGAGCTGAGGCTGGAGACGGTGATCGATGCAGACTTGCGAAAAAAATGCCTAGCGGAGATCGCCAAGGCAGTCCAGGGGCAGAAGGTCGAGATGCTGGAAGGCCGTTTGATCGGCAGTCAAGGTCAGGCCGTCGACGTGGAGGGAACGATCACCTGCAGTTTCCAAAACAACGCGGCAGAGGCCGTCTGGGTGATCTGCCGCGATATCTCGGCACGCAAGAAAGCCCAGGAACAGCTGTATTTCATGGCCCACCACGACCAGCTGACCGGATTGCCCAACCGGCTGTTTTTCGCCGACCGGCTGCACCAGGCCCAGGCCCTGGCGAAACGCGAGAAGCAGCAATGCGGTGTCCTCTATCTCGACCTGGACCGTTTCAAGATCATCAACGACACCCTCGGACACGGGGTCGGTGACCTTTTGCTCAAGGAGGTCGCGCTGCGGTTGCGGAGTTGCGTGCGTGAGGTCGACACCGTCGCCCGTATCGGTGGCGACGAATTTGCCATTGTCCTGGTCAACCTGAGAAAAATCGCCGATATCGAGCAGGTTGCCGGAAAAATTCTCAAGACCCTCGCCAAACCGGTTGTGGCTGAGGACTTTGAATTATTCACCACCACCAGCATCGGCATCAGCATCTTCCCCAGTCACGCCGAACATCCGGAAGCGCTGCTGAAAAAGGCGGACGCGGCCATGTATCAGGCCAAGTCCCTGGGACGCAACAACTTCCAGATGTACGACCCGTCCATGGACTTTGACAGCGAAAAACGCATGGTCCTGGAAAACAGCATGCGTCGTGCGCTTGACCGTGACGAGTTCCGGATTGTCTACCAACCGAAGCTCAACGCCGAAACCGGTCAGATTACCGCCCTTGAGGCCCTCATCCGCTGGGAGCACCCGGACCTCGGCACCCTCCCGCCCTCCGAATTCATTGCCCTGGCGGAAGAATCAGGCTTGATCATCCCTATCGGGGACTGGGTGTTGCGCAGGGCCTGTGAAGACAACCGGAAATGGCAGGACCAGGGTCTGCCGAAAGTCTGCGTTGCGGTCAATCTCAGCGGCTACCAGTTGCAGAAAAAAAGCTTCGCTGACAACGTCCGCCAAATTCTCGAGGAGACCGGTCTCCCCGGCGAATATCTCGAGCTGGAAATCACCGAGACGGTTATCATGCAGAATCCGGAATATGCTGTTGAGGCATTGTCGAAGTTACGCGCCCTTGGTGTCCATATCTCGATCGACGATTTCGGTACAGGGTATTCGTCTCTGGCTTACCTCAAGCGCTTTTCAGTCAATACCCTGAAGATAGATCGAACCTTTGTACGCGATATCGAAGTCAATGCGACGGACGCCGCCATTACGACAGCGATCATTTCCATGGGGAGCAGCCTCAATCTGAAAATTGTTGCCGAAGGGGTGGAAACCGAGGGCCAGCTTGCCTTTCTCAGGGAGCAGCATTGCGAGGAAGTGCAGGGGTTCCTCTTCAGCAAGCCGGTTTCGGTCGGAGCTGTCGAAGCGCTGCTGATCAATGGGTTGCCGCAACAGGAAGGGAATAACAAGAAGAAGGGATGAGGAATAATAACGGGTCTCTTGCCGATACAAGGTTGGCCACCAAGACACCAAGACACGGAGAAAGACAAGACCGGCAAACGGTAACCGGAAGACAAGGGCCTTGGTGTTTCGCAAAAATCTACTTTTCTTGGGGCCTTCGTGTCTTGGTGGCTCAAAGCCTTTTTGGGGGTCATGGCCCTAACAAGAAAGCCGGGGACGACAGGGCCCTGGCTTTCTTGTTTCAAAAGAGATGCGTTGCAGCAGTTGTCACCTTCCTCCCGCTCATCGTAACGGATCGAAAAGGTGCTCCAGCCCGTTGCGCTTGATCTCGTAGACCGTCTGCAGCATCTCTCCGAGCTTACCATCGGGAAACCCCTGTCCGGCAAACCACACAACATAAGTCTCCGGCAGATCGATCAGCCGCCAGCCCTTGTACTTGCCGAACGGCATGCGCATGGCAGCGAGTTCGAGCAGGGCGCGGTAATCTCCTCCCGGAGTTTCACTCATGACGAAAGCCCCTCGACGAGGGCGGTAAAGGCATGCAGAGTGCGGCATTTCTTCAGCTGTGCGGCGAACTCCCTGGTGGCCGGGTCGTCGAGCAGGGTGACGACGTCCTTGAGCTTGCTCAGGACCTGCTGCTCGCCGCAGAAGAGCAGGCTGTAGCGCTCGATCAGCTCGCCGAGGTAGCGGTGCAGCATGACTGCCTGCGCGGCCCGGTCCGGCTCCGGGGCACAGTTGCGCAGACGCTCGAACAGCAAGGGGTCGGCGAGGGCGCCGCGGCCGAGCATCAGGCCGGCGGCACCGGTTTCGCCGAGAATTTTCCGGCCCTGCGCGGCGGTGCGGATGTCGCCGTTGGCGATCACCGGCAGGTGTGTCGCACGCACGACCCGCCCGGTGAGGGTGTGATCGGCGCTGCCGCCGTATTTCTGCGCCACGGTGCGCGGGTGCAGCACCAGGAAGTCGACGCCGGCCTGTTCGCACAGGGGCAGCAGGTCGAAGATCTGTTCCGGGTCGTCGTAGCCGGCTCTGAGCTTGAGGGAAAAACTGCCTTTGGTCGCAGCGCGCAGCGCCGGGATGATCTCGGCCAGCAGGTCCGGGTGTTTGAGCAATGCGCCGCCGGTGGCGCCGCTCGACATGCGGCCGTAGGGGCAGCCGAGGTTGAGGTTGAGGTGGCGGGCGCCGGCCGCTTCGGCGTTCTGCGCCGCGGCGACCAGGGCCTCGCGACCGTTGCCGACCAGCTGCGCCACCAGGGGGACGTTGCCGGCGGTGCTGCCGGCCTCGACCAGGTCGTTGCGCGCCAGGCGCTTGCGGCTGACGCTGCTGACGCGCATGAACTCGGTGAAGACCGTGTCCGGCCGCACCCAGTCGACGAACAGGGCGCGCATCGCCCGGTTGGTCAGCCCCTGCATCGGCGCGAGCATCAGCGGCTTGACACCCGCGTCCCAGGGGAGGCGGCGGGTCCCCGCCGGGGATGCGCTGTCTGAAGCGAACTTTTCAATGGTCATGGTCTGGGATTCCCCGGTTTCGGCCTGCGTCACGCCGCGTCCAGCCAGCCGCGGATATCCTGCTCCCGTGCTGCCCAGGTCGGCGCCAGGCGCTCGGCGAGAAAACGGGCGAAGAGGCTGTCGAACAGCTGCAGTCCTTGTTCGAGCAGTGCCATGCGCTCGTAAAAGATCGCCTGCCGCTCGCTTTGCGGATCGGTCAGGTCATCCTTCTCCAGGGTGACCGCGGGTGACTTGAGCGAGGCGAAGTGGAACAGCTCGCCCTTGAGGGTCACTTTCCAGAGCAGCTCGTCCTTTTCCAGGAAGAGGACGGCTTCGAGCATGTCCTTGCCGCTCTGCAGGGCGGTGCGCACCTCGCTGAAGTTGTCCTGCGGGCCGGAAACCGAGACCTTCTGCACGCCATGCTCGCTGCTGGCGGCCAGCTGCAGGCGGTCATTGAGGTAGGCGACAAAACCGTCGCCCTGCGCGGCCGGGCCCGGCCGATTGACAGCGTAGGTGTTGCCGGCGTGCAT
>JBFIMV010000182.1:0-5459 GCA_041611575.1 Desulfuromonadales bacterium
GAGGGGACCAAGATCGTCCTCACGGGCGACCCGTACCAGATCGACAACCCCTACATCGACTCCTCGAGCAACGGCCTGACCTACGTGGTCGAGAAGTTCAAGGGCGAGGAGATCGCCGGCCACGTCACCCTGACCAAGGGCGAGCGCTCCAGCCTGGCGGAGCTGGCGGCCAACCTGCTGTAAATACATCGTGCGAAGTGCGGCAATGCACGTTCTGTGCTGATCAGGCCGTTGCCGGCAACTATAACTTTCAAAGGTTTGATCGCGCCTCGCGCCCCGCGCTTCGCGCCTCTCTTATCATGCTTCTTCTCTGCATCGAATCCTCCTGTGACGAAACGGCCGCAGCGGTCGTGCGCGACGGCCGGGTGCTGTTGTCGAACATCGTCGCCTCGCAAGTCGATGTGCACGCCCGCTACGGCGGCGTGGTGCCGGAGCTCGCGTCGCGCAAGCACGTCGAGGCGATCTCCGTGGTCATCGACTCCGCTCTTGAGCGGGCACAGGTCTCCCTCTCCCAGATCGAGGGGATCGGGGTGACCCGAGGCCCCGGCCTGGTCGGCGCCCTGCTGGTCGGCCTGTCGACCGCCAAGGCGATGTCCTGGTCGCTCGGCGTCCCCCTGGCGGCGGTGCATCACATGGAGGGTCACATCCTGGCCCCCCTCCTGGAACAGCAGGTCGACTTCCCGTTCCTGGCCCTGGCGGTCTCCGGCGGGCACACGCATCTCTACCGGGTCGACGGCATCGGCCAATACCGCACCGTCGGCCAGACGCTCGATGATGCGGCCGGTGAGGCCTACGACAAGGTCGCCAAGCTCCTCGGGCTCGGCTATCCCGGCGGGGCGGTGGTCGACCGGCTTGCGGCCCAGGGGGACCCGGCGGCGATCGCCTTTCCGCGACCGATGCTGCACCGGCCGAACTTCGATTTCAGCTTCAGCGGCATCAAGACCGCCGTGCTGCAACATGTCCAGCAGAGTCAGGATCCTATGTCGGACGGTCATCTCGCCGACGTTTGCGCCAGCTTCCAGGAGGCGATGGTCGAAGTGCTGACCCTCAAGACGTTCAAGGCCGCCGCGGCCGAGGGCCTCAGGACCGTGGTGGTCGCCGGCGGGGTCGCCTGCAACGCCGGCTTGCGGCGCCGCTTCCGTGAGCTGGCCGACGCCAACGGCGTGGCCGTCTGTTTCCCCAGCCCCGCACTCTGCGGGGACAACGCGGCGATGCTCGGCGTCCCGGCGGATTATTACCTGGAACACGGCAGGCATGCCGACCTGCTGGTCAACGCCGTGCCAAGCTGGCCGCTCGACAAGGTAGCGGCAATATAAGGAATAACTGCTCGATCGGGAGATAAGGCAATGTGGCGGGGCGTCGGATTCATCCGGCAAGTGAAATTGCGACTGGTGCGCTTCGTCCGGCTGCGCGGCCTGCCGGAAGAGATTGCCAAGGGCGTCGCCCTCGGCATCTTCATCGGCATGACTCCGACCTTCGGCTTCCAGATGGCGATTGCGCTCTTCTTCGCCTACCTGCTGAAGGAAAACCGTTTGGCGGCAGTCCTCGGCGTCTGGATCACCAACCCGGTGACGGCGCCGTTCATCTACGCCATCGAGTACGAAATGGGCCGGATCATCATGAGCCTGCCGCGGGTCCATCTCCCCGAGGAACTGACGGTGAAGGCCTATGCCGTGCTCGGCTGGGACATCCTCTTCCCGATGTGGGTCGGCGGCATCATTTCGGGGCTCATCCTCGGGTCCTTGTCCTATTACCTCACCCTGCGGGCGATTCCGGCCGTCAAGGGTTGGCGCGTGCCGCGCTGGCCGCGGCGGCACTGGCACCGTAATAAGAAAGATCCGAACGCGTGATGTCGCGCGCCTGACTATGAATCAACATCGTCCCAGAAAACGCTTCGGCCAGAACTTCCTGCGTGATCAGCATGTCCTCGAGCGCATCGTCGCCGCGGCGGAGCTTGGCGACGGCGACCGGATCTTCGAGATCGGCCCCGGCCCGGGGGCCTTGACCGAACGGCTGCTGGCCACCGGCCTCGACGTGGTCGCGGCGGAAATCGACCGCGACCTCGGCGCAGCCCTGGAAGCGCGTGAAGCCGCCAACCTGACCGTGGTCATCGGCGACGTGCTGCGCCTCGACTGGGACGCCCTGCTGGTCTCCCCGCCTTACAAGCTGATCGCCAACCTGCCGTACAACATCTCCAGCCAGGTCCTCTTCAAGGTGCTCGAACACCGCAAATCGTTCAGCCGCATGGTGCTGATGTTCCAGAAGGAGGTGGGCGAACGCCTGATCGCTCCTCCGGCGACCCGCGATTACGGCATCCTGTCGGTGCTGATGCAGACCTGGTACGCCATCGAGCGGGTGGTGCGCGTCCCGCCCGGGGCCTTCTTCCCGCCACCCAAGGTTGAATCGGTCGTGCTGCGCTTCGTTCCCCTGCCACGGCCGCGGGTCCCCATCGACGATGCGGACCTCTACCGCCGCCTGGTCCGCGGCGCCTTTGCCCAGCGTCGCAAGACCCTGCGCAACAGCCTGCTCGGCTCCAACTGGCCGGCCGCAGCGATCGACGCCGCACTCGAAGAAGCGGGCATCGACCCGGGACGGCGCGGCGAAACCCTGACCATCGAGGAGTTCGGCCGCCTGGCGAACATCCTCGCGACCCGAGAACCAGGAGAAGCATAATGGACAAGCCGGTCGCCACCGTCAACGGCGTCCCGATCGATGGCAAAGCCCTCGGCGCGGCGATGCAGAGCCTGGCCCAGGAGGAGTTCCACGCCACCCTGGCCGAGCTGCCGCAGACGACCCACGGCGAGCTGCGCGCCATGGCCCTGGAGCGCCTGGTCGCCCGGGAGCTGATCTTCCAGGCCGCCCTGGCCGCTGGCTTCGTCGCCAACGAAGATGAGGTCGCCGCGGAAACCTCCCGCATCCTGCGCCAGGTGGGAAATCCGGCGGACTTCTGGCAGCGCCTGGCCGAACGCGGCATGGACGAGGCGTCCTTCCGCCGCATGGTGCGCAAGGACGTCACGGTCGACCGCTACACGGCCCGCCAGCTGGAGTCCGTCGCCGAACCGCAGGAGAGCGAGATCGAAGCGTTCTACCGCAAGCACCCCGAGCAGCTGCGCAGTGCCGAGCGTGTCCGTGTCAGCCACATCCTGCTTGAAGCCGGGGGCCTCACGGCCGAGGAAAACCTCGCCCGGGCAAGGTGCCTCAGGAATGAAGCCGTCACGGGAGATTTCGCGGCCCTGGCCAGAAAACATTCCGACTGTCCCAGCGCTCCGGGTGGCGGCGATCTCGGTTTCATCCGCCGCGGCGATGTCGATCCGACCTTTGCCGACGCGGCGTTCAGCCAGGTCGTCGGCGAGGTCGGCGAACCGGTGCGCACCCCCTTCGGCCTGCACCTGGTCAAGGTCACCGCCCGGGAGATCCCCTCCCCGCCGACACTCGACGAGGCCCGGCCCCGCATCATCCAGTTTCTCAAGCGGGCGGCCGGCGCGGAATTGCTCAAAGACTGGGTCGCCGACCTGCGCCAGGGGGCCAGGATCGAGATATTGCCCGACTGAGAGACCGCAGCTTTCTTGTCGCGGAGGTTGAAATCCTGCGCGCATCTCCTAGAATTTAGCTCGACCCGAACCAACTGCGAGGCGACTATGGATCTCATCATCGAGGAACGCGGCAGGAACCATGAGCAGACCCAAAAAGCCAGAATGACCGAAATCAGGCGGCGCCTTGACGCGCTGCCCGACAGTGGAGAAGCGGAGAACCTGCTGCGCCTGGCTGAAGCGCTGCTGGTCTACAGTCACTCGCGGCCCCTTCTCAAGCTCCCCGGCGATGAGCTGCTGCAGTGGCTCCAGGTGTTTCTCGATTTCCTGCGCCGTCGCGTCGACCTGGTCAACCTGCGGTATTTCCAGCCCGAAAACTCCACCTCCTCGTTTCTCCTGGTCAACACGCCGGACGTCCCCTACCTGGTCGACTCGCTGAAGATGACCCTGCAGCGCCTGCAGATGCGCGGCGTGATCATCTCCCACCCGATCCTCAAGGTCACCCGCGTCAAAGGCCTTCTCAAGAGCCTCGCCCCGGGGGAAGGGCAGGTGCCGGAATCGTTCATGCTCGTCCAGTTCGAGGATGAACGTGGACTGGACACCGCCCGGTTCGAAGAGGAAATCCGCCAGGTCCTGCGCGTCGCCCAGGCGGTCGGCACCCGGCGCGACACACTCAAGGAGCGCCTCGGGGCCGTCTCCGGCCTGGATGGCGACCGGGGGCAGAAGGACTTTGCCGACTGGCTGCTGCAGGGGAACTTCATCTGCTTCGGCCATGCGGTCATCGAGATCGACAAGCCCGGCGGGACCAGGGCGAAGGCCCGTTACCGTGAAGAGCCGTTCGGCTGGCTGCCCGATGAGCTGCTGCCCAAACAGGAGGGCGGCGGCAAGACGCTACGCCTCGCAGGCGCCTTGCGTGAGCGCCTGCTGCGGCGCCGCACGGTGCTGGTGGAAGTCCTCGATACCGTCAGCCTGCTGCATCATGCCGAGAACCTGGTCTACATCGGTTTCCGGGAGAGAAATGGCGACGAACGCTGGTGCGAACATCTGTTCGTCGGCCTCTTCTCGCACAAGAGCGTCAACGAGCTGGTCTGCAACGTGCCGCCGCTGAGCGACAAGCTGCAGCAGGCCCTGCAACGGCAGCAGGTGCGTCCGGACAGCTACGATTTCCGCAAGATCCAGGACATCTTCAACACCTTCCCCAAGGTCGAGATGTTTTTCCTCGATGAAGACGAGCTCGACAGCCTGGTTCGCTCGTTCATCAGCCTGCAGCGCCAGCAGTCGGTCAAGCTGGTGGTGTCGCGCGGCCTCAGCCTGACCGGCATCACCCTGCTCGCCATCATGCCCCGCGATTTCTACAGTGCTGAGGCCGTCCGGCGCATGGAGGTCTACCTCAAGCGCTTCCTCAACGCCGAGCGCGTTTCGTCACGCATCATCGCCTTCTATACCGAGTACATCAACCTGCACTTCCGCATCGTGCCCCGGGGGAGCCAGGTCAGGATCGACGTCAACGCCCTGGAAAAGGTGCTCACCGACATCGCCCGCCCCTGGGATGAGAAGCTCCGTCTGCTGGTGATGCGCGGCTTCGACCGGCAGAGGGCGCTGCAGATCTGGCCGCGCTATGCGACGGCCTTTCCCCATGAGTACCGGGATCTGATCCACCCGCGCTTCGCGCTGCGTGATGTGCGCGCCCTCGAAGAGCTGCTGGCGACCGGCCGTGAGAGCTTCGATCTCTGGGGCCCTTACCAGGACCGGCGCGATTTCTTCCGCCTGCAGTTCTACAGCCTGCAGGAAAGCTGTCTCAACGAGCTGATGCCGTTTCTGGAGAATCTCAACCTCGCCGTCGTCGACGAGGTCGACTTCAAGGTCGTCATCGCCGAACGCACGGTCTTTATCAAGAGCTTCTCGGTGCGCAACAATCAGCCGGAAGCC
>JBFIMV010000183.1:0-5453 GCA_041611575.1 Desulfuromonadales bacterium
CGGGCCAACAAGTGCTGCATCCCCCGCGCCATGACACTTGCCGAACGTGTGCCCGCCAGCGACGAGCGCGACCGTCTCTTCGTCATTCATCGCCATGCGCGCGAAGGTCTCGCGGACGTCACGGCCCGAAGCGACTGGGTCAGGGTTACCGTTCGGACCTTCCGGGTTCACGTAAATCAGGCCCATCTGCACGGCGGCGAGAGGGTTCTCGAGGTCGCGGTCACCGGAGTAACGCTTGTCGCCAAGCCACTCGCTCTCACTCCCCCAGTAGATATCCTCCTCCGGCTCCCAGATGTCTTCGCGTCCGCCGGCGACGCCGAAGGTATTGAAACCCATCGACTCCAGCGCGCAGTTGCCGGCGAGGATCATCAGGTCAGCCCAGGAGATTTTCCGGCCGTACTTCTGCTTGATCGGCCACAGCAGCCGGCGCGCCTTGTCGAGGTTGACGTTGTCCGGCCAGCTGTTCAGCGGCGCAAAGCGCTGCGAACCGGAGCCTCCACCGCCGCGGCCGTCGCCGGTGCGGTAGGTGCCGGCGCTGTGCCACGCCATGCGGATGAAGAGCCCGCCGTAGTGACCATAGTCGGCCGGCCACCAGTCCTTCGAGTCGGTCATCAGTGCGACGAGGTCCTTCTTCACGGCCTTGAGGTTGAGGCTCTTGAACGCCTCGGCGTAGTTGAAATCTTCTCCCATCGGGTTGGACAGGGAGGAATGCTGGTGCAGAATCCTGAGGTTCAGCTGATCCGGCCACCAGTCCTTGTTCGATGTCCCGCCCCCTGCGACCTGCTTTCCGGTTCTGCCCGTAACCGGACACTTCTTCTCGTCACTCATAAGGATGCCTCCTGTTGTCGTGTGAATTATTCACTGTGTACCCTGGCGTGTAACCAACCACAGAATTCTATCAGACATATCCACAGATTCCAGTCACACCGGGTGACTTGAAGGATTGCCGGCAGAACGTTGCACTCTCCTCCGGACAAAAGAAGAAGGATCGTCCCGGGGAAGGGATGATCCGGATGTGAGGTGCCTTTGACTTTTATTGCGGCTGAGTCTGAGTTACCATCCAGCAGAGGATTGCTCACTGAAAGGATTTGGAGATGAGTGAAGACTGCGAAATCAAATTCTCTGCTTTATGCCAGACGATTGAACGTGGGGGCGGTCGCGTAGAGATACAGATTTACGAAAACGGCGAAGGTGGCTGGATACTGGAAGTTGTCGATGAATATGACAATTCCACCCTCTGGGGTGAACCTTTCGATTCCGACCAGGAGGCCCTGGATGAGGCGTTGAGGACGATTGAGGACGAGGGGATCGATTCTTTAATCGGACCGCCCTCCAGCATTCACTGAAGCGGGTGCGCTGGCAACCAGATCGTATCCAGGGCCGCATCTCGAAATCTTTTTGAGGCTTGCCCCCTGGTAATCAGTGTTTGTGCTGATGATATTTTTCGATGATCGGCGCGAATTTCTCCTTCATGCCAGCCATGATTTCTGCATGGTCGGCCCCCAGGTCATCCCACAGGAAAGCCAACAGCGCTTGTCGAACGCATACAGCGCATTGTGCTCCGTGCTCGTCAAAGCCGTCTTGCGGCGCCCCGTTTTTGTAGAAGCAGTATAGTAAATTGTCGTGGCCGAAAGAATCGCAGGTGCAATAACAGGGAACGACGACGTTTTCATCGCTCACGTTTGCGATGCCGAGCAACCTTTGCCTTTTCACCGCGACCTTGTATGCCGCCTCAGTTTCCTTATCGTTGTAAACATACTGGGGGAATTTGTAGATTGACCAGTCCTCGTCAGGGTGCAACGTATTGATCAGCCTCATTGATTTCTGCCCTAATTCTTCAAGCGACATGTCCATGATTACTCTGAATTCGGCTTTGGTTTCCTCGTTCAAGGCAAGCGCTGAGTTTGAAAAGAATGCGTAAATTATCAAGAGCAACGCACAGGTGATCTTTTGGGTTTTCATGGTTCGTCCTCTCAGGTCAAATGATTGGTCTTTGCATGGCAGCCTTTTCAGACATATGTACATTATACGTGCCAGTGCGTGTAATACTGTCTTTTCGACGGATTGCAAGAGCCTAGCGGAATGCCATCAATTCTAATGTGCATGATATTCTACATTGCCTGCAGGATATGCCCCAGAAAATAGCCGGAGCTGAGCATCTTGGGAAGTAACTGGTCGGCCCCGAAAAAGTCGGAAAAGCCAGCCTTGGGAAGGGCTGGCTTGTTTGTTTGGAGATTATCAAGAAGAAATGGTCGGGGCGAGAGGAATTGAATTTCAGGTTAGGTACAGCGCCCGCGACGGGAAGTCGGGGTCGCTGGTCAGGTTGACGCCCAGCCTGCGCAAGCCGGCTTCATCTCCCGGCGTCGGGATGTGGGTCAGGTGCACCTCGCAGTTTTTCAGCTGCTTCAGTTTTTCCATGGCCACCTGGCTGGTCGGATTGGTCGTGGTGCTGACGCTCAAGGCGATCAGGGTCTCTTCAAGATCGAGGCTGATGGTCTTGCTCTTGAGGATGTCTTTTTTCAGGCTGCCGATCGATTCGATGATCCCCGGAGCCAGCAGGTGGATGTCGTCCGGGATCCCGGCCAGGGTTTTGATGGCGTTAAGCACCAGGCTGGAGGCGGCATGCATCAGCGGAGAATTCCTGCCGGTGACGATCGTCCCGTCCTGCAGTTCGAGCGCCGCCCCGCAGTAGATCCCTTCATTCCCCTTGCCCTCGGTTGCGCCGTTTGCAATGCACCTTCTCGCCGGCTCGACCACCCGGCGGTCTTCCGGTTTCAGGTCGAGCTCCTTCATGATCAGCTCAGCCCTCTGTACCGTGGCCATGTCGACATAGCCCAGAGCATACTCGCAGCGATAGCGGAAGAACCTGCGGATAATTTCCTGTTTGGCCGCCTCGCTGACCTGCTCGTCATCGACGATGCCGAAACCGGCCATGTTGACGCCCATGTCGGTCGGAGAATTATAGACCGCGTGGCCCATGATCTTGGTCAGGATGCGCTTGAGGATCGGGAAGACCTCAACGTCGCGGTTATAGTTGATGGCGACCTGGTTGTACTTCTCGAGGTGATACGGATCGATCTGGTTGAAATCGCCGATGTCGGCCGTCGCTGATTCGTAAGCCACGTTCACCGGATGCTTCAGCGGAATGCTCCAGATCGGAAAGGTTTCGAATTTTGCGTACCCCGAGTTAATGCCCTGTTTGTGCTCATGGTAAAGCTGAGACAGGCAGGTCGCGAGCTTGCCGCTCCCCGGCCCGGGGCCGGTCACGATAACCAGGGGGTTGGTCGTCTCGATGTAGTCGTTGGCACCGTACCCCGCATCGCTGACGATCATGTCGACATCCGTCGGATACCCCTTGGTGTAGCGGTGCGTGTAGACCTTGATATGGCGCCGTTCGAGCTTGTTCCTGAAAATATTGACCGCCGGCTGATCCTCGAAGCGGGTGATGACCACGGCCGTGACGTCGATCCCCCAGCTGCGCAGGTCGTCGATCTGCCGCATGACGTCGACGTCATAGGTGATCCCGAAGTCGGCGCGCATTTTCCGCCGCTCGATGTCGCCGGCATAGATGCACAGGATGATATCGGCGTTGCCTTTCAGCTTTTGCAGCAGCCTCATCTTGACGTTGGGAGAGAAGCCGGGCAGGACCCTGGCGGCGTGGTAATCGAACATGATCTTCCCGCCGAACTCCAGGTAAAGCTTGTTGTCAAACTTTTGAACGCGCTCCAGGATTTTTTCATATTGCTCCTGGAGGTACTTTTCGTTGTCAAAACCAGCTGTCTTTGCCATGGAGGACAATTATCCTTTTTCGCGTCAGATCATATGAAATGCAACTAATAGGCGGCTTTCAATGTACGTCAAACGGCCTTCCCTGTAAAGAAAGTCAGTCTGTGACAACGCGCTTTTCCGGGCTTCCGCACGCGCCGGGTCTTGACGAAGGTCCCTCACCGGTGAACGGAAAGGAGGTGGACCTGATCTATTCTGACACTGGTTGACGTCCTCCGAAACTCTGCTTGAATGTTTCTGCGAGCCACTCAATAACGGGGAGGAGGATTCATCATGATGAGACGGGGAACGATTTTGATGGTCGCCCTGCTGCTGGCGGTGCCTGCCGTCGGCTTCGGGGCGGAGGAGAAATGCCTGACCTGCCACGAGGGGATCGAGAAGATCTCCGAGGTGCAGGGAATGGCCCACCTGACCTGCACTGACTGCCACAAGGGGGACGCCATGGCGACCGTGGCAGAGACGGCGCACAAGGGGATGTACGCCAACCCGAGCGATTTGCGGGTGGTCGGCGAGACCTGCGGCACCTGCCACCCCGAAGAGGTGCAGAACGCCATGAAGTCGCTGCATGCCACCAGCGCAGGGAAGATCAGCGGCACCCGCTACAACTTCGGGGCCCAGGGGCGCGAGGGGATCTACGCCAACTACGCCGTCAAGGACGACAAGCCGGAAGGCAAGTACGCCGTCGCCGAACTCAAGGAACTCCCCTACTACGATCCGAAGAAGCCGGAGGGCCCTGACAACAGCAGCGGCGACGATTACCTGCGCAACCAGTGCCTGCGCTGCCACATCTGGAGCGACGGCCATCAGCGCGATGGCGACTACCGCGCCAGCGGCTGCGCGGCCTGCCACGTGCTCTACTCAGACAAGGGGACCTACGAAGGGGGCGACAAGGCCATCGACAAGAGCAAGAAGGACCGTCCGCGCTTCCACCGCATCACCAGCAAGATCGATGAGACCCAGTGCATCCACTGTCACAACCGCGGCGGCCGTACCGGCGTCAGCTACATCGGCACCATCGAAAGCGATGACTACGGCTCCCCCTGGACCGCCACGGGCGGCAAGCAGGGGAAGCTCCACGGCAAGAGTTACAACCACCTGCAGGCCGACCTGCACTTCGACAAGGGCCTGACCTGCATCGACTGCCACACCAAGCAGGATCTGCACGGCGACGGCAACATCTACGTCAAGAAGTGGCAGGCGGTGGAGATCGAGTGCGAGGACTGCCACGGCACCATGCAGTCTCGTTCCAACCTCAAGAGCTCATGGGGCAACCCGCTCACCAACCTGAAGATGAAGGGGGACAAGGTCGTCCTCACCGCCAAGCTGACCGGCAAGGAGCACGTGGTGCCCCAGGTGAAGGACGCCAAGTACAGTAGCGACGGGCAGGCGGCGCACATTGCCGTGCCGTCCCACATGAATAAGCTCGAATGCTACGCCTGTCACGGCTCCTGGGCACCGCAGTGCTACGGCTGCCACGCCAAGCAGGACATCGGCAAGCCGAGCAATGACTGGCTGACCCCCAAGCCTGGCGGCGACCCGAGCCTGGCCAGCAGCAAGAGCAACCTGCAGAACACCGCCTACGCCTGGGACGAGACCCGCTCCTACGTGCGCTGGGAGACGCCGGTGATCGGCTGGAACTCCGAAGGCAGGATCAGCACCTTCATCCC
>JBFIMV010000184.1:0-5428 GCA_041611575.1 Desulfuromonadales bacterium
CTGGTAGCGCCCCTCGATCGCTCCAACATCGACACGGATGCCATCATCCCCAAGCAGTTTCTCAAGTCGATCAAGCGCACCGGCTTCGGCCCCAACCTGTTCGACGAGTGGCGCTACCTCGACCACGGCGAGCTCGGCATGGATTGCAGCAGGCGCCCGCTCAACCCGGAGTTTGTCCTCAATCTGCCACGCTATCAAGGTGCGCAGATTCTGCTGACGCGCGACAACTTCGGCTGCGGTTCGTCCCGCGAGCACGCCCCCTGGGCGCTGTTCGATTATGGTTTCCGGGTGGTGATTGCCCCCAGCTTTGCCGAGATTTTCGCCAGCAACTGTTTCAAGAACGGCCTGCTGCCCCTGGTGCTGCCGTCGGCAGAGGTTGACCGCCTGTTCGGCGAGGTCGAAAGCACGCCGGGCTACCGCTTGACCATCAACCTAGAAGACCAGCAGGTCACGACTCCGACCGGCGAGACGCTGTCGTTCGCCGTCGACGCTTTTCGCAAGCAATGCCTGCTGCAAGGTCTCGATGACATCAGCCTGACATTGCAGCATGTCGACGAGATTCGAGCTTTCGAAGCGAATCGCAAGGCGACGGCGCCATGGTTGTTCGTCTCGAAAACCCAGGGCGAATGATCACCCGTTCACATCGACAAGAATTCAAACATGACGAAGGGGATGCAATGAGAGGAACAGAACTGGTTTTAAGAGCGCTGCATGCGGTTGGCGTGAAATATATTTTTGGCTACACCGGCGGGGCGATCATGCCGGTCTTCGACGAAATGGGCAAACAGGACCTCTTCACCTTCATCATGCCGCGTCACGAGCAGGGAGCGACCTTCATGGCCCAGGGGCTGTCGCGGGCTTCGCTGTCGACGGACACGCCGCAGATCGGCGTCTGCATGTCGACTTCCGGACCCGGTGCCATGAACCTGGTCACCGGCATCGCCGACGCCCACATGGACTCGGTGCCGATCGTCGCCATCACCGGCCAGGTGGCGACCGGCGTGATCGCCACCGATGCCTTCCAGGAGAGCGACGTGGTCGGTGTCATGATGCCGATCTGCAAGCAGACCTACATGCCGCTGGCCGCCAGTGAAATCGAACAGACCATTCACGAGGCGTTTTACGTGGCGACCACCGGTCGCTCCGGGCCAGTGGTGATCGACATCCCCAAGGACGTTCAGGTCCAGCAGACCGACAAGTCATATCACTTCAATCCGAAAACCTTCCGACCTGTGCTCCCGGGGTTTTACTACCACCCGTCACCGGAGCGGGACGTCCTGCACCGGGCGATCGGCATGATCAACCGCAGCGAGCGGCCGGTGATGTTCTGCGGTCACGGCGTGATCGCCAGCAACGCCGGGGCGATGCTCCGGGAGTTCGCCGAAAAGACCAACATCCCGGTGGCCTTCACGCTGCACGGGCTTTCGGCGCTGCCGGTCGATCACCCCCTGAGCCTCGGCATGATGGGCATGCACGGCACGGTTGAAGCGAACCGGGCGGTGATGAACGCCGACCTGATCATCAGCTTCGGCATGCGTTTTGACGACCGGGTAACCGGCAAGCTCAACGAATATGCCAAGGACGCCGACGTCATCCACATCGAGATCGACCCCTCCGAACTCGACAAGAACGTCAAGACCACGGTCGCCATCAACGCCGATGTCTTCCGCACCCTGCACGTCATGCTCAGCGACCCCGAGCTGATCTTCAAACCGCGCCGGCGCTGGCTGCAGGAGATCGCCGCCAACCGCGAGACAGTACGGGAGGAAGTCGAGGAAGAGATCGCGACAGGGATCGGCAAGGAAGGCAAACTGCTGATGAAGACCATCGTCCGTCGGCTCTCGGACATCACGGAGGGCCGGGACATCATCGTGCCGGATGTCGGCCAGCACCAGATGATCGCTGCCCGTTTCTACAATTTCCAGACCGAAAACAGCTGGTTCACCTCCGGCGGCGCCGGCACCATGGGCTGCTCGCTGCCGATGGCGATCGGCGCCAAGCTGGCCCGTCCCGAAGAGCGGGTCTGGTCGATCAGTGGTGACGGCGGCTTCCAGATGAACATCCAGGAACTCGGCACCATCATGGAACAGAAGACCGACGTCAAGATCGTGATCCTCAATAACGGGTATCTCGGCATGGTGCGCCAGTGGCAGACCCTGTTCTTCGACGGTCGCTTCTCCGGCACGCCGATGCAGAGCCCGGACTACGGCCTGATCGCCCGGGCCTACGGCATCCCCTACCAGAAAGTGACGCAGCTCGACCAGGTCGATGCCGCGATCCGCGCCGCCATCGACCATGACGGCGCCTACCTGCTGGAGTTCGTCTGCGACCCGTCCGAGATCGTCCTGCCGATGATCCCGGCGGGCGGCGGTTTCGGCGACATGATCGTGTCGCGAACCAGGGACTGAGTCGGAAGCGGGCAACTTATATCAAGCGACAACTGCCAATCTGAACGGAACGATGACATGACTGCGAAACCGATGAAACGCCGGGCCATCCTGGCCTTCGTGCAGGATAAACCGGGGACCCTGAACAAGATCTCCATGCTGATCCGCCGCAAGATGTACAACGTCGACACCCTCACGGTCTGCAAGGCCAAGGCGCCGGGGGTCAGCCGCATGGTCATCACCCTGCGCGAGGACGACGAGGCACGGGTGATCCAGGTCATCCGCCAGATCGAGAAGTTCACCGAAGTGATCCGCGCCAAAGAGCTCGATCGCGACCACAGCTACTGGCGCGAGGTGGCGATCATCAAGTTCGAACTGGACGCAACAAAGCTCGAGAAGTTGCAGGCTAAATATCAATTCGAGCTTCTCGACAGCCAGCCGCACGATATCCACATTATCCAGATCGCCGGGCCAACCGACCGGCTCGACAGCTTTCTCAAGGATCTTGGCACTGAGCACCTGATCGAAATCGCTCGCACCGGTGTGACTGCACTGGAGAAGTGAGGCAGACGATGAAACGTCGCAGCGAAGAGATTACCGGCCGCAAGCATACCGATAAATGGATCGAGCGCACCGCTGCGCGCACCATGCTGCGTGCCGTCCGCTTCACCAGCGAGGATTTCGACAAGCCGATTATCGCCCTGGCCGTGCCGTACACCAACGGCACCCCCTGCAACGACCATGTCCGGGCGCTCGGCGACCTGGTCCAGCAGGCGATCGAGGAGGCCGGAGGCAAGGCGATCGTCTTCGGCACCCCGGTGGTTTCGGACGGCATCTCCATGGGGACCGAGGCGATGAAATACTCGCTGGTCAGCCGCGAGGTGATTGCCGACAGCATCGAGCTGATGACCGAAGGCTACCGGGTCGACGCGGTGATCACCCTCTCCGGTTGCGACAAGACCATCCCCGGCGCGCTGATGCCGATCGCCCGCAACAACCTGACCGGACTGACCCTCTACGGCGGCAGCATCCTCCCCGGCGAATACCGCGGTCAGCCCCTCAACATCGTCAGCGCCTTCGAGGCGATCGGCGCCCACTGCGCCGGCAAGATCGACGCCGAGGAGCTGCACGCCATCGAGTGCCACGCCTGTCCGGGCGCCGGCTCCTGCGCCGGCATGTACACCGCCAACACCATGGCCTCTGCCATCGAAGCCCTCGGCATGAGCCTCCCCGGAGCGGCCTCCAACCTGGCGGTCGATCGGGACAACCGGGTCTCCGCGGAAAAACGCGAGGACTGCGTGCGCGCCGCCCGGGCGGTCATGGCCCTGCTCCAGTCGGGTCTCAAGGCGAGCGACATCATGACCCGCAAGGCCTTCGACAACGCCCTGACCGTCGCCTGGGCTCTGGGCGGTTCGACCAACGCCGTCCTGCACCTGCTGGCCCTCGCCCATGAAGCCGGCGTCCCCCTGACCCTGGATGATATCGAGCAGGTGACCGCCCGCGTGCCGCTGTTGGGCAACTTCAAACCTTTCGGCAAGTACGTGATGAACGACCTGCACGCGATCGGCGGTTTGCCGATGGTGATGAAGACCCTGCTTGATGCCGGGTTCCTTCACGGCGATTGCCTGACGGTGACCGGCCGGACGCTGGCCGAGAACCTGGCCGAGGCTCCGCGGCGTCCGGACGGCCAGGACGTCTTTTACAGCCCGGACCATCCCTATGCCCCGGCCCACCAGCACATTCGCATCCTGCGCGGCAACCTGGCTGCCGAGGGGTGCGTATTGAAGATCAGCGGCAAGGAGATGACGCGCTTTACAGGCCCGGCGCGGGTTTTCGACCGTGAAGAGTACGCCCTTGAAGCGATTCTGGCCGGTCGCATCCAGGCGGGAGACGTGGTGGTCATCCGTTACGAGGGGCCCAGGGGCGGTCCAGGCATGCGCGAGATGCTCTCACCTTCATCGGCCCTGATGGGCGCCGGCCTGGGCAAGGACGTGGCCCTGGTCACCGACGGCCGCTTCTCAGGCGGCACCCACGGCATCATGATCGGCCATGTCGCCCCGGAAGCACAAAACGGCGGCGCCCTGGCGGTGGTCAGAGAGAGCGACATCATCGAGATCGACCTTGATCGCGCCGAGTTGAACCTCAAGGTGGATGACGACGAAATCGCCAGGCGCATGGCACAGTGGCAGGCGCCCGCCCCCCGCTATGCTCGCGGCGTATTGGCAAAATACGCCCGACTGGTCTCGTCGGCGTCCCGTGGCGCAGTCACCAGCTAAAACAGGGACACTTCCCATTTACGACGAATTAAACGGGAAGTGTCCCTCATAAATCGATGAAACTTTCTTCCCGCAACCCTCTGAACCACCGTCACCTGCATCTGTTTGGCGCAGAGACCCTGTTCGACCGGATCGCCCGGTCGGTTTGCCGGGCCGGATGCCTGCCGCGCAAGGAACTCTACGAAGCCTGGGAAACCGCCCGCCGGGTGCGCCGCAGGTTTCGCGGCGGGCGCGTGGTCGATTTGGCCTGCGGTCACGGGCTGCTCGCCCAGATCCTGCTGCTGCTTGATCAGACGTCAATGGAGGCGCTGGCGGTCGATTTGACGCTTCCGGAGAGCGCCGCGACGCTGGCGGCTGCTTTGCGGGAGGATTGGCCACGACTGGAAGGGCGGGTTCATTTTGTCGAATCAGACATCGAAGAGATTGGGCTAACGGCTGACGACCTGGTCGTTTCGGTCCACGCCTGCGGCCAGCTGAGCGACCTGGTCCTTGAGCGGGCAGTCGCCGCCGGGGCCAGAGTCGCGGTCCTCCCCTGTTGTCATGCTCTCGACAAAGCGGAAGACGGCGGCCTGCAAGGCTGGATGGACGGACCGCTCGCCGTTGACGTGACCCGCGCGGCCAAATTGCGCGCCGCAGGCTACCGGGTTTACACCCAGAAGATCCCTTCCGAGATCACCCCGAAGAACCGCCTGCTGCTCGCCGAACCGGAAACCGGTTTCACCCCAGAGTGACAATCTGGTCGGTCACCTCGGTAAATGCCACATC
>JBFIMV010000185.1:0-5398 GCA_041611575.1 Desulfuromonadales bacterium
GGTAAAGGAACCAGAAGGCACCGACCAGCGAGAAGGGAACGGCGAGGAAGACGATCCCGGTTTTGACCAGGCTCTTGGTGTTCATGTAGATGATGACGAAGATGATCAGGATCGTCAAAGGGATGATGACGATCAGCCGCTCCTTGGCTTTCTGCATGTATTCGTACTGACCGCTCCAGACGATGCTGTATCCCTGCGGGAGCTTGATATGGCTGGCGACGGCCTCCTGAGCATTTTTCACAAAGGTGCCGACATCGATCCCCTTGATGTCCACGTAGACCCAGGCGGTCCGCCGGGCATTCTCGCTCTTGATGCTGTCCGGGTCATTGCGGAACGTGATGGATGCCAGCTGCGACAGGGGAATCTGCCGTCCGCCTGCGCCGGGGACCAGCACCCGCCGCAGGGACTCCGGGTCACTGCGGAAGTCGCGATCGTAGCGGACGTTGACAGGGTAGCGCTCCAGCCCCTCGACAGTCTCGGTGATGCTCATGCCGCCCACGGTCATCTGGATAACGTCCTGGATGTCGCCGACGTTGATGCCGTAACGCGCAGCGGCCTCCCGGTCTATCTGAATGTCCAGGTAGTTGCCGCCGACAACGCGCTCGGAGATGGCCGAGAGGGTCCCCGGCACCGTGCGCATCACCGCCTCGATATCCGCGCCGATATCGCTCAGCGTGGCGAGGTCCGGTCCCATGACCTTGATACCGACCGGCGTCTTGATGCCGGTGGAGAGCATGTCGATTCGGGTCTTGATCGGCATGGTCCAGGCATTGGTCAGACCCGGAAACTGGATAGCGTTGTTCAACTCTTCTATTAGCTTGTCGACGGTGATGGTCGTCTGTTCCGGCCACACCAGCCGCAGCGGTTTCTTGAGCAGCTCGACTGCATCCGGCCAGCCGGAATAGAAACGCTGCGTCGGCACCTTGCGCCACTCGTCCTCCGGCTTGAGCATGATGGTTGTCTCGATCATCATCATCGGTGCGGGGTCGGTGGCAGTCTCGGCACGGCCGATCTTGCCGAAAACGTGGTGGACCTCGGGGAACTGGCGGATGATCCTGTCGGTCTGCTGCAGCAGCTCCTTGGCCTTGGTCACCGACAGACCGGGGAGCGTGGTCGGCATGTAGAGCAGGTCGCCCTCGTAGAGTGGCGGCATGAACTCGGAGCCCATCTTCGACAGCGGCCAGGCGATGGACAATACGGCCAGCAAGGCCACCAGCAGGGTCATCTTGCGCCACTTGAGGACGAAGTCGACCAGCGGGTGGTAGATGCGTATGAGGAAGCGGTTGATCGGGTTGGCGTGCTCCGGCTTGATGTTGCCGCGAATGAACCAGCCCATCAGGACCGGCACGATGGTGATGGCCAGGATGGCCGCCGCCGCCATCGAATAGGTCTTTGTATAGGCCAGCGGCTTGAACATCCGGCCGGCCTGCTCGGTCAGGGTGAAGACCGGCACGAACGAGACGGTGATCACCAGCAGCGAATAGAAGAGCGTTGGCCCGACCTCTACGGCCGAGTCGGTGATGATCTTCCAGTGGGGCTTCTTGCCGCGGTCCCGCTCCAGGTGCTTGTGGGCATTCTCGACCATGATGATCGCGGCGTCGACCATCGCACCGATGGCGATGGCGATGCCGCCCAGGCTCATGATGTTGGCGTTGATCCCCTGCTGATGCATGATGATGAAGGCCATGAGGATGGCGATCGGCAGGGTGATGATCGCCACGAAGGCGCTCGGCAGATGGAACAGGAAGAGGATTGTCACCAGGGCGACGACGATACTCTCCTCGAGCAGCTTCTCCTTCAGCGTCGAGACGGCCCGTTCGATCAGCCCGGAGCGATCGTAAACCGGCGTGATCGTGACCCCTTCGGGGAGCCCCGACTTGAGGTCTTCGAGCTTCTGCTTGACCCGGTCGATCGTCTTCAGGGCGTTCTCGCCGAAACGCATGACGATGATGCCGCCGACCACCTCCCCTTCGCCGTTAAGCTCCGCCACCCCGCGGCGCATCTCCGGGCCGAGACGCACTTCGGCCAGGTCGCGGACGAAGACCGGCGTCCCCTGCGGTGTGGACATGACGACAATGCTGCGCAGGTCCTCGAGGGAGCGGATGTATCCATAGCTGCGCACCATGAACTCGGTTTCGCCCATCTCGATGGCGCCGCCGCCGACATCCAGGTTGGCGCGCCGGATCGCCATCATGATTTCAGAGACGGGGATATTGTAGGCAGCCAGCTTGTTGGGATCCAATGCCACCTGGTACTGCTTGACGAAGCCGCCCAGGCTGGCCACTTCGGACACGCCCTCAAGGGCGGTCAATTCGTAGCGAAGATACCAGTCCTGGATGGAGCGAAGCTCCTGGAGGTTGTGGCGGTCGCTCTCCAGGGCATATTCGTACACCCAGCCGACCCCGGTGGCGTCCGGGCCGAGTACCGGGGTCACCCCCTGGGGGAGACGGCCGGAAACGTAGTTGAGGTATTCGAGGACGCGCGACCGCGCCCAGTACATGTCGGTGCCGTCCTCGAAGATGATATAGACGAAGGAGTAGCCGAAAAAGGAGTAGCCACGCACCACCTTGGCACCGGGGACCGACAGCATCTGGGTGGTCAGGGGATAGGTCACCTGGTCCTCCACGACCTGTGGCGCCTGTCCGGGGTACTCGGTGAAAATGATCACCTGCACATCCGAGAGGTCCGGGATAGCATCCAGCGGGGTGTTCTGCAGCGAATAAATACCGCCGACCAGCATGAAGGCCGTTACCAGCACCACCATGAATTTATTCTGTATCGACCAGACGATGATTCTCTCGAGCATTTGGGCCTACCTTAAGTCTTCAACGGAATGCGATAGTGGCGACTGATTACTTGAAAAGATCTTCAATTTCCTGCTTTTTTGTCGCCTTATTGTCCTCGAACAGTTCATCCATTTTGTTAGCTTCCTGTCCGGACATTTGAGCTTCGGACGCAGTTTTCGGTTCCATCATCTTCTGGATCGCTTCGCGCAGCTTGCTCTCGGAATCGAGCATGAACTGGGCGCTGGTGACCACGCGATCGGCGTCATTCAATCCGGAGATCACCTGAACATAACCATCCTCACCCTGCAGACCGGTCTTGATCTGCCGCGGCTCAAACTTGCCTTCTCCCAGGGCAACGAAGACCGTCTGGCCGCGGCCGGAGTTGAGAACGGCATCGATCGGAATGGTCAAGACGTTTGAGACGGCCTGAGAGTCGATCAGGATATTGGCGTACATATCCGGTTTCAGTTCAAAGCCCGGATTGGGCAGCTCGATACGCGCCTTCACCGTGCGGGTTTCATTCTGGACGTAGGGATAGATATAGGAGATTTTCCCGGACAGCGACGGGGTCGCGGCAAAGGGGATTTCAACCCTGGCCGTCTGTCCGACCTTGATCCAGGGGAGTTCATACTCGTAAATGTCGGCGATGACCCAGACGCGGGAGATGTCGGCGATCTGCAGCAGTTCCTCACCTTTCATGAGGCGCATCCCCTCGACAACCTGCTTCATGGTGACGATGCCGCTGTAAGAGCTGTAAAGTGTCAGGTTCTTGTTGACCTGACCGGTCTCCTCAAGCCGCTTGATCTGCGCGGCGCTGATGTCCCAGTAACGCAGGCGGGTACGCGCCGCCTCGAGCAGGCGCTTGGCTCCGGCAGCGATCTCCGGGAACGGGCTCTGGCCCAGGCGCTTGTGGTTCTCCACCGCGAGCAGGAACTCTTCCTGGGCAGAGACCAGCTCCGGGCTGTAGATGGTCAGCAGGGGCTGGCCCTTCTTGACATGCTGTCCGACCTGGTTGACGTAGAGTCGATCGACCCACCCTTCGACCTTGCTGTTGACCGAGTACTGACGCGGCTCCTCGTAGGTGACCAGGCCGACCGTGCGGATCGTGCGCGCCAGGTCACGCCGTTCTGCCAGCGCCGTACGGACTCCCATGTTCTGCGAAGTCACCGGGTCGATGCTGATTGCGCCGTCGCTGCCGCCCTCATAGACCGGGACCAGGTCGTGACCCATGTAATCCTGCCCCGGCGCGTCGCGCACATAGGTCGGGTCCATGGGCGAGATCCAGTGCTTGACGGTGCGTTCGGCAGGCTGGCCGCCGCCGGTTCCGGCCTTGAGCGGGGTCAGCTGCATGTTGCAGATCGGGCAGAGTCCCGGTTCGTCGGTGATGATGAACGGGTGCATGCCGCAGGTGTACTGCAGCTTGGTTTCTCCTGCCTCTCCGGTCCCGGCGACTTCGACGAAGTGGCCGGCATGCCGGGTCATGCCGACGTAATATCCGACTCCCAATGCCGCTGCAACGGCAGCAACAACCAACAGTAACTTGAATTTACCGGACATGATCATTCACTTCCTTGCGCGGGTTTGTTCTCATTATAGACAGGTACGGATTCAAAGGGAGCAGGCACACCGACCAGGTTCTCCAGTTGAGCGAGCAGCATCTGATGTTCAGCTATGGCGTCATGGTATTCACGCTCGACCTCGAACAAGCGCATCTGGCTGTCGAGCACATTCATGAAATCGGCCTTGCCGACCCGATAGGAAGCCAGGGACGACTCCAGGACCTGCGCGGCCTGTGGCATGATACCGTCACGATAAAGGCTCACAAGCTTGCGGCTGCGCTCAAGGCCGGCCACGCTGTCGGCGATGCCGAGACGAATCTGGTTGATTGTCATGGCACGTTCCTGCCGGGCCATAACGATCTCGGATTCGGCCTCAGCGACCATGGCATGACGACGTTCGCGCTGAATCGGCAGGTTGAAGGTCACGCCGGCGCTGTACATGTCGTAGCCCTCGCTGTCCATGCCGGTCGGCTCACGCAGCATGTATTCAAGGGAGAGGGTGAAATCCGGGTAGAATTCCTTCTCGGCCAGGCGGCGGCCGGCATCCGCCTTGTCGATCTGCGCCGCAAGGCTTTTAAGGAGCGGCCGCTGTGCGGCGGCAAGCTTTTCAAGAAAGGCTGAATCGGTGCTTGCCGGGTCGAGTGGCAACACGTTGACCGGCGGGACCGTCACATCGGCGGGGCGGTAAAGCAGCGTGTTCAGCGTCGCCTCGAAGGTGCGGCGACGCTGCTGGAGGACGATGCGCATGTCCTCCATCCGGGAGCGCTGCAGCTGCGCCTGCAGCACATCCTGCTGCAGCCCCTCGCCGACGCTGTACATGGATTCGGTGAACCTACTCAGATCGTCAAGCGTACCGATGGTGCGGTCGACCAGGGCCAGGGACTGGTCGACGAAATATATCCGGGACCAGGTTTCCTTGACCATGCGCCGCAACTCCAGGCGGCGCTCCTCGACCATCCAGCGGCTTGCCTCTGCGGCGTGGCCGGCGACCTCGCTCTTCAGGGCGCGCTTGCCATAGAACGGCAGCATCTGGCTGATGCCGATCACCTTCGA
>JBFIMV010000186.1:0-5390 GCA_041611575.1 Desulfuromonadales bacterium
GGCAGCATGCCAAAGATACTTGTGGTGGCGCTCATGTAAATCGGGCGCAGGCGGCTGCGGGTCGATTCAATGACGGCCTCGGAATGGTCCATGCCGGCGCGGAAGTTGTTCAGAGCCTGGTGGACGATCAGGATGGCGTTGTTGACGACCACACCGACCAGGATGACGAAACCGAGCATGGTCAGGATATCCATCGCCTGCCCGGGTTGGCCGGTGAGGCCCAGGTAGACGTTGAGCAGCCGCAGGCCGAGAAAGCCGCCGGCGCTTGCCAGGGGTACGGTGAGCATGATGATCAGCGGATAGATGAAGTTGCCGAACATCGAGGCCATCAACAGATAGGCGATCATCGCCGCCAGGACGAAATTCCATTGCAGGACCCTGGCGGTTTCCAGCAGCTTGTCCGCTGCGCCGCCGAGCCGGACCTCCAGCCCATCAAGCAGGCCGGCCTCGCGCAGCGGCGGCAGGATGTCATCTTCGATGGTCTCCATCGCCTGCTGCAGTGGAATGTCGGTCGGTGGCGTCACCTGCAGGGTGACGGTGCGCTTGCGTTCAAGATGGCGGATCTGGTCCATTCCCGCCGTCTGCTCCATGCGCGACAGGCTTGAAACCGGCACGATCTTGCCATGCGGGGTCGCCAGCAGGGCATTGTAGATCCGCTCCGGGGTGAGCTCAACTTCATCGGTCTTGACCACCAAATCGATCTTTTTCTTTCCTTCCGCCTTGAAATCACCGATCTCGGCACCGTCCATCAGCACGTCGAGCGCCACGCCGAAGTCACGTGTCGTGAAGCCGTTGGCCCGGAGACGGTCGCGATCGGGGAGAAAAAGGACTTCAGGGTAGGTTAATTCTATTGAAGGGACCGGGCGCACCTGGGCCGCGGGCATGTCCTGCCGCAGCTGGCCGAACATCGCCCCCGCTGCAGCCACGATCTGGTTCAGGTCTTCGCCGCTGATGTCGAGTTCGACGCTGCGGCCCCGGCCGATACTGTTCTGAAAAACCCCGGGTTGAAGGCTGACGCCGTACATTCCCGGAGTGTTGTGAATCATGCGGTTGAATAGCGGCAGAAGCTCCCGCGCGCGGTCCCATTCTTCGGCGATGGCACCGACGATCATGAAGCCTTCGCGGCCGACGTAGAACATGTTGCGGATGGCCGGCAGCCCGTCCTTCTGTTGGCCGATGTGCGGTCCGGTGAAGGCGAAGAAGTCCCGGCCGATTGCAGTGCGTTCCTCGACGGAGAGCCCGGGAGGCGGCACCAGGATGCTGAGCACGAAGTTGCGGTTGCCCTGCGGCAGGTACTCTTTTTTGGGCATCAGCAGGACGACCGAGACGACCGCCAGCGAGATCAGCAGGGCCACCGTCGTCACGCGGGACTGCCAGCTGCGGGTCGCCAGGTTGACGAGGTTCATCAGGACATCGGCCAGCCGCTGCCCGAATTTTTCCAGGCGGCGGGTCGCCCTGGGTGGCTTGAGCGAAGCCGCCGCCAGCAACTGGTTGGCGAACATCGGGATGACCGAAACCGAGACCAGCAGGCTGAGGGAGACGGCTGCGACCACGGCGATGGCGATGTCGCGAAACAACTGGCCGGCCTCCTCCTGAATGAAGACCACCGGCAGGAAGACCGCCAGGGTGGTGACGGTTGAGGCGAACACCGCCCCCCAGACCTCGCGGGTGCCCTCGTAAGCCGCGGCATACGCACTTTTGCCCATCTTGCGGTGGCGGTCGATGTTCTCGATGACAACGATAGCGTTGTCGACCAGCATGCCGATCGCGAAGGCGATCCCGGCCATGCTGACAACGTTGAGGTTGCGGCCCATCAGGTCGAGCAGGATGAAAGTGCCGATGACACTGATCGGAATGGCGAGTCCGACCACCAGGGTCGCGCGCAGCGAACGCAGGAAAACCAGCAATACGGCGGTTGCCAGAAGGCCGCCGAGCAGGATGTTCTGCTTGATGAGGTTGATGGCGCTGCGGATGTAGAAGCGCTGGTCGTAGACCCATTCGAGGTGCAGCTGCTTGGCGTGGAGTTTCTCTTCGTTCAGCCGGTTCACCGCTTCCTCGAGCTGATCGGTCATGTCGAGGATGTTGACCCCTGACTCGGGCCGCACGCCAAGGGCGATGCCATTGTCCCCATTCTGCAGCACGATCGATTCCTGCTTGGCAAAGCCGGGTTGCACGGTGGCGACATCGCCGACCGTGATGCGCTGCTGGCCGGTCGATTTGAGCACGACCTGGCTGATGTCTTCGGCTGTCTTGTATTCGGCCGTGGTGCGGATGCGAAAGTCGCGTCGGCCGACCCCCATGGTCCCCGCAGAGATGTTGACGTTCTCCGCCTGAAGAACGCCGATCAGGCTGGTGAACGTCAGCTGATGTGCGGCCAGGCGTTCCGGCGAGACGAGTACATGCATCTCCTCTGCTGTCCCGCCGCCGACGAACAGGTCGGAGACACCCTGGACGCGTTCCAGGTGCTGGCGGATCTCGTCCTCGAAGAATGTCAGGTAAGTTTCAACCGGTCGGTCGTTGCCGGGCATGGCTTTGAGAATGATCCAGACCACCGGCGAGACTGACGCTCCCGACGCTGTGACGACCGGCTTGTCGACCGAGGCCGGGTAGGAGGGAACTTCGTTGAGCTTGTTGGAGACCCGCAGCAGTACGTCGTCAACCTCGGTGCCGACCTTGAACTTGAGAGTGATGGAGCCCTGGCTGTTGCGCGAGGTGCTCTCCATTTCGATCAGGTTCGGCAGCCCCTTGAGGGTGTTCTCCTGCTCCTCGATGATTTCGCGCTCGATCTCGTAGGGTGTGGCCCCGCGCCAGGTGGTCGTCACAGTTATTTCCGGTTCGACCACCGTGGGGCTGAGCTGGTAAGGGATGCGTTGCAGGCTGATCAGGCCGAACATCACCAGCATGATGATGAGCGACAGGACTGCGACCGGCCGCCTGATGGACGCCTGGACCAGATCCATGAGCTACTCTCCCGTACGTACGGCCTGGCCGTCGCGGATGCGTTCATTGCCCTTGACGATGACCCGCTGGCCTGCATCGACGCCTTCGGCGCGGACACCGACCAGCAGGCCGTCATGTCCGGTTACCTCGACCGGCACCATGCGTGCCTTGCCGCTGTCGATGATGAAGATCACGTCGCGTCCCTGGTTTTTTACCAGGGCATCCCGTGGAACGACCCGGCTCTCTGTCGGAGTGGCGACAGCCAGGGTGACGCGGGCCTCCATCCCTTCAATCAGGCCGGGGCTTCCGGTCATGCCGAACCGGGCGCTGAAAGTTCGGGTGGCGATGTCACCTTTCGGCACGACAGACAGGAAGCGTGCAGAAAGCTCTCGGCCGGCAACCTGCACGGGGGTGGCGCGCTTGGCAGAAAGGTGGGGGATCAGATGAGCAGGAATATCGGCCAGGACTTCGAGATTGTTGTGGTCGGCAACCGTGGCGACAGTCCCTCCGGCCTTGACCCACTCACCCTGCTCCGTCAGGCATTCGACGATCATGCCGTCGAAGGGGGCGCGGACTGTGCGTTTGGTCAGCTCGATCTGCAGGCGCTGCTCACGGGATTCAAGGGCAGCAGTCTGCTTCTCCAGGCCCAGCATTCGCGTGTTCGCGGCTTCGTGCTCGGCAGTTGCCACCGAGGCCTGTTCATAGAGGGCGGCAATTCTTGCGAAATCTTTCTGCGCTTGCTTGAAGTCGAGTCTCGACTGTTCAAGGGATGCACGGTTCGCTGCAATATCTGTCTTTAACAGCGCATCGTCGAATTTCACCAGCGGTTCACCCCGTTTGATGATCCGCCCCTCGTCGCAATGGGTGTGGCTGACCAGGCCATCGAACTCGGCCGCCAGGCGGGCGGTGCGGGCAAAATAGAGCGTGCCGACAAAGACGGTTGTCGGTGTGGCGGTGCCGGTAGCCACCGTGGCGGTCGCAACCAGCATCGGGGGTGGACCGCCCGCAGGCTTTTCGTTTTTCTCTTCCGCTTTGGCTGAGCCGATGGGCATGGCCAGAAACACCAGCAGGAGGACGGTTGTGAACTTACGCATGGTCATTGCTCCCGATTCCCCTCAGGGAAAACTGCGTGATGTGCCGAATGGTGTCTTCGATATACGTGGCGTTCTGCTCAGGTGTGCGCAGTGACTTGAGTATAACGCGTGCCCGGATGAAGTGAAGGATCTGACCGGTCGTGCTGCTGGTGCAGAGAGAGACGTGGTCGGGATCGAGTTCGGGGCGGATTTTCAAAATCAGCGACTGAAGGGCCTGGTGGATCGGCACGACCAGGTGTGTGGTCACCAGGTCGGCGGTGATCGCATCTGGACCCATCTCGCGGTAGATGATCTGCATCAGGCGGTCCATGTCGGTGGAGGAGTTAAGGGTCTCGAAGTAGCTGCGGACGTAGGCTTCCAGAACCTCTTCGAGCGTTGCCACCGGTTCCCGGGCCGCAAGTTGCCCGAGCATCCCGACCTTCTCTCTGGTTATGGCGGCCATGCGCCGGGCGAGAATCGCGCGATAGAGATTGATCTTGCCGTTGAAATGATAATTGATGGCCGCGACGTTGGCGCCGGTGGCCTCGGTGATCTCGCGGATGCTCACGTTGTCGAAGCCGCGGGCCACAAAGAGCTTTTCGGCGCAGTCGAGCAGGGCGGTCTTGGTGTCTTTTGATTGCTTGTCGAGTGTTGTCATTTAAGCAATGTTTTAATCGCTGCTTGAGTCCTGGTCAAGGCCTTTCCCCTCAGGGACGCTTCATCCTGAGAAAAACGGGTTGTTGCCCGGTTGGAGGCATGACGGTGGAAAGGTCTGCTACCGGGTTTCAGCGTGCGCTGGGATTGGAGGCAGGAAGCAGCACAACCCCTGACGTCCGTTTGCCGGACTGACGGGGTTGTCTGCCTGAAGGCCTGGCGGGGTATGCTCCGGCAAGGGTCTCTCCTTGCTGACGAGCAACAAGCGACTAAAAAGCGAACTCGGAGCCCTTGCTGTTCTTGCCGCCCGATGAGGGGGTGTCGGTCGGAACCGTTTCGCTGTCGACACCGAACGGCTGGTCGATGTTGATCTCGTCCTTGTCGGCATCGAGGGCGATTGCCGTGTTGTCGTCCGGAGCGTCTTCCTCGTCGAGAAAGTCGAAGCCGAAATCGACCGGTCCGTCCTCGGGGGGCTCCAGGTCATCGTAGTCCTCCGGAGCCGCCTGGCCCGCGAGGGCCGCTTGAATCGCCTGGGGGGCAGCCGCCTGTCCGGCAGAAAAGAAGCCGCGCAGGTTGAATTTTGACTTGTGCTCGGCCAGGCCTTGACCGCATTTCTTGCAGCTTTCCTGATGCTCGAAGCTGTTGTAACCGCACTTGGGACACTTCATTGGCTTGCCTCGCTCTGGTTCGGGTTGCCATGTTGTGGAGAGATGGTCCAGTCAC
>JBFIMV010000187.1:0-5388 GCA_041611575.1 Desulfuromonadales bacterium
AACCAGCGAGCTTATTGCTTTTTTTCCACGGGCGCAGTGACAACCGCCGGGGCCTCGGCCAAAGCCTTCTCGGTCGCGATCCTCAACTCTTCCTTGCGCTGGGCGATCTTGGGCTTGAGCGCATCGCATCCCTCCTTAACCTGGTTGAAAGTCCATACCGCCAGGGAGTAGTTCGGCAGAGTTTTCTGTTCCTGGGCCTTCAGCTCTTTCATCGCGTCGGCGAACTGGAGTTTGATCCGCTCAAACTCGGCGGCAGCGAATTGCTCTGCACCTTCGCTAACAGCCGCATCCATAGCCGCCTGGGCTGTCGAGAGTTCCTTCGTCGGTGGTTCGGCGCAGGCGCTCAACAGTGTGATTGCAGTTAGAGATATCAACAGAATTTTGATTACTTTTTTCATCGCTAATCTCCTTTATAGTTGCCTGAGTCGTCCGCCACCACCATGGTGTAACTATCTAATTAGCAAGGGATGTGCCAATTATAAAACGCTGTTATTATTGGTTTTTATTTTTCGGCCACAGGAAGAAATCCCTATTTAAGGAGTTTCGACTCCCGATATCGGGAGTGTCCACTGGCAATTATTGAGTGGTGACAGTTACCTCTTTCCCGTTCGAAGTCGGGAAATGAGGTAACTGTCACCGAATTTTGGGAAGGCCACGGTTCCCGCCACCGAGGAAGCTTTCGAGACTGTCACGGAAACGGCTTTACAGCACGCCGCCAACGAGTGATTCGTTACAGCTGTCAAAGCCGCTTTCAGGTTGGACAAAACTCCGGCCCCGCCAGCGATGGCGGGGCCGTTTTTCGTTCCCTGACGGGCCTGGCGGGCGATGCCTCCGGCACCGTTCAGCCTGCCGCCATGTCCCCGCCTCTTCTCTGCTGCAAAGAATCGGGTATACTTCTCCAGTAGCCTGTCACATGGCCCGGCACAATGCCCGATTCATCGGGACTGCAGATTTCTGCAGATCACGAATACTCGAGAAGAAAAAGTCGATGCGAAAGACGAAACTTCTGTTGATTGCTCTGGTTTGTGCCGCCGCCGCGGGAATCCTGCTGCCCGCATACAATATCTTCATCCTGCAACCGGCCGTCTATCGCATACTGATTGCGGCAACGGAGCAGGACACGGCCCGTATCGCCCGGGATATCTCCACATTCGTCTTCCCGGAAATAGAGGGTGCCCCCCAGGCAGAACCTCACTTCGGTGACCTGGTCAGGGAAATGTTTGAAGTGAAGCAGGTTTTCGGCCTGGTGAAGCTCAAGATTTTCTCCTCAGCCGGCCAGGTCGTCTATTCAACAAGCACCGAGGAGATCAACCGGGTCAACGACCAGGCATTTTTTCTTGAAGAGGTCACCAGGGGAAAAATCGTCTCCCACGTGACCAGCCTTTCCTCGCTCTCCGGGAAAGGGGAGCCGGAGAATGTTTATGTCGTTCAGACCTATGTGCCGATCATGCGTGCCGGGCAATTTGTCGGCGCCGTCGAGATCGATTACAACATCGCGGAACGCAAGGCCGCCCTGGACCGGCTTATTCATCAATCGTCCGTATTCCTCTTCCTGGTCGGCTCGGGGGTGCTGCTGATCTCGATCTATTTCGGGGTCAAATCGAAACGGGCCTCGGCTCAGCAGCGCAAGGCAGAAAACGATCTCCGCACCGCGCACCGGCAATTACTGGACATCATCGAATTTCTGCCGGATGCGACCTTCGTTATCGACCGGGACGGCAAAGTCGTGGCATGGAACAGGGCCATGCAGGAGATGACCTCGGTTCATAAGGACCAGATCCTTGGCAAGGGCAACTACGAACACTCCATGGCGGTTTACGGCAAACGGATTCCCATGTTGATCAATGCCGTGCACGGTGATGCCGCAATCAATCGAGAGCATTACGATTATCTGGAAAATCAGGGTTACACGCTGCGCGCCGAAGTCTCACATACCATGGTGCATACCGGCAAACGGGTCAACCTGTGGGCAACGGCTTCGCCGCTGCTCGACCAGGAGGGGAATTACGTCGGCGCCATCGAATCGATCCGCGATATCAGCGACCGCAAAACAGCGGAACGAAGGCTCTCGGACAGAAATGTCCTGCTGGCGAATATCCTGGACAACATCCCGCATTATGTCTTCTGGAAAGATTGTGACTCTGTTTACCAGGGATGCAACCGTAATTTTGCTCGAGTGGCGGGAGTCGGTGTTCCAGAAAATATTGTTGGTAAAACAGATTTCGAGCTGGCCTGGGCGCCAGAAGCTGAAGCCTATCGCCATCGAGACCTGGAGGTCATGGAGAGCGGTGAGCCGTTGCTCGATATCGAAGAGTCCCAAACGTGGGCGGACGGCATGAGCGCCATCCTTCTGACCAGCAAGGTCCCCCTGCGCAACGCGTCAGGAGAGGTGGTCGGAATCCTCGGCATCAACGCCAATATTACCGGGCAGAGAAAACTTGAAAAACAGCTGCGCCAGAGCCAGAAGCTCGAGGCCATTGGTACGCTCGCCGGTGGCATCGCCCATGATTTCAACAACATCCTGACGGCCGTAATCGGTTACACGGAATTCACCATGGCCAATCTGCCGGAGGGGTCACAAAGCCATGCCGCCCTGAACGAGGTGTTGAAGGCTGCTCACCGTGCGAAGGACCTGGTCAGGCAGATATTGACCATAGGCCAGCAGATCGAGCAGGAAAGAGCCCCGATCGTGCTCGGTCCGGTCGTCCTGGAGGCTCTCAGGCTGCTGCGGGCTACGATCCCGACGACGATCAGAATCCGCCAGAACATCAGCGAAGACCTTTGGCCGGTAATGGCTGAACCAACCCAGATTCACCAGATTGTCATGAACCTGGGGACCAATGCTTATCATGCCATGCGGGAGCGTGGCGGCACTCTCGAGGTGACGTTGGACAACCTGTACGTAACCTCCGAACTTGCAGCCACTTCGCCCGAACTCCATGAAGGGGACTATGTCCGCCTTGCCATTTCAGACACGGGTCACGGTATGGGACAGGACATTCTCGAGCATATTTTCGAACCCTATTTTACGACCAAGAAGACCGGGGAAGGGAGCGGGCTCGGTCTTTCCGTGGTCCATGGCATCATCCTGGGCCATGGCGGTGCCATAACCGTCAAGTCTGCACGGGGGGAAGGGACCTTGTTCACGGTTTATCTGCCCAGGCTCCTGGGTGAAATAACCCGTGGCGTTGCCGAACAGGAGGCTCTGCCCAGGGGCAACGAGCGCATCCTGTTTATCGATGACGAAGAAGTCCTGGCTGGTTTGGGGTGCAAGATTCTGGAGTCACTTGGTTATAGTGTCACAACCGCGACCAATGGTGTCGATGCTCTGGCAATGTTTGGTAACGATCCCCATGCGTTCGACCTGGTCTTTACCGACCAGACGATGCCGGCACTGACCGGCATCCAACTGTCTGAAATGATGTTGGAAATCCGTCCGGATATCCCTGTTGTTCTTTGTACCGGATTCAGTGCGGAAGCCTCGGTCGAGTCTGCCAAGGCCATTGGCATCAAAGCGTTTGTCATGAAGCCTTTGACGCAGAGGGATGTGGCGCTGACCGTGCGGAAAGTGCTTGACGGAGGATAAATCTAAACAGTCCCATGTGTCTGCTCCGCTTCGCTGTTGGGTGATTCCGGTTGCAGGAAGTCGCAAAATTGGTGTTTTATCAATCAAGGATAAGATCGCCTGGGAGATGTCAACCCGCGGCCGTGGGAAGCTGCAAGCGTCTGAAGATGGTGTTGCTGAACATTGGCGAACTGAACAGCAGTCTGTTTCCCGATGTGGCGGAAGCAAAAGACTGGCTGCTCCGGGCAGATTGATGGTGTACGATTCATGCTGCCTGTCCCCCTCACACAATAGATGGAGGATGCCATGACCCTGCAGGACCGGCTCGATGAGATGAAGGCGAAGTCGCGAGACAAACTCCCAACTGAGATTCTCTCGGCCATGAAAAGCAACATGGACCAGCTCAAAGCCTCAGGTCGACGCGATCAAGCCCTGGGCGTCGGCGCGAGAATCCCCGCGTTCAACCTGGCGGACGGCTACGGACGGCACTACGACAACATCGGATTAATCACCAAGGGGCCGCTGGTGATCAACTTTTTCCGTGGTTTCTGGTGACCCTATTGCAATGCGGAGCTGGAGGCTCTGCAGGCGCAACTCGCAGCATTTTTCGAAGCCGGAGCACAACTGATCGCCATCTCGCCCATGCAGCCGGAACCGACGCGCCGGTTGGTTGAAAAGCTGGAGTTGGCCTATCCGGTTCTGTGCGATCCGGGGAACCTGACGGCTGCGGAATTTCAGCTGACTCATACCCTTTCGGACGAACTGCGACAGGTATATCTGCATCTGGGGATCGATCTGCCGGCGTACAATGGCGACTCCTCCTGGGCCCTGCCCATGCCGGCGCGCTACCTCGTTGATGCCGAGGGGGTCATTCAGACGGCGGACATCAGCGTCGACCACACGGTGCGCACCGACCCGGCGGAGACCCTGGCTGCCCTCATGAGGCTCGAGTGAGCCAGGTTTCTCGTCCGGAAAGTGCAGGGTTGGGCGTACCGGGCATCCTCTGGATAGCCATTTTCACTGTCACGCTGGTCTGGTCCGGCATCGCACCCAAGGAGACCCTGACCTGGTTCCTCGAGGTTGCACCGGCCATGATCGGTCTCGTCATTCTGGCACTGACGCGCCGGCGTTTTCCGCTGACGCCCCTGGCTTATCTTCTGATCCTGGTACACAGCATCATACTGATGATCGGTGGTCATTACACTTATGCCGAGGTTCCCCTGGGCGAATGGGTGCGCGAGGCTTTCGACCAGACCCGCAATAACTATGACAAGCTCGGTCATCTCGCCCAGGGGTTCATCCCGGCCATCATTGCCCGCGAGGTGTTGGTGCGCAACGCTGTGGTTCGTGGGCGCCGTTGGACGAGCCTGGTCGTCGTCAGCATCTGTCTGGCGTTCAGCGCCTTCTACGAACTGCTCGAATGGTGGGTAGCGCTGCTGTCTGACGAAGCGGCCGAAGCTTTTCTCGGCACCCAGGGCTATGTCTGGGACACCCAGTCGGACATGATGTACGCGCTGGTTGGTGCGCTGCTCGCCTTGCTGTTGCTGACGCGGTGGCACGACCGGCAGCTGGAACGTCTGGGTGGGGAATTCTGACGCTTGGGTGCAAGAGAGCACATGAGTAAACGGTATAAAAAGGGGACGACATTGGCTGTCATCCCCTTTTTGTTGACAACCTTTTTCGTGCACAGACCGATAATCTCTGTACAGGTCAAGGACATAGGTAACAAATCTAAATCAAAACCGTCGGGGTTGCCCGACAGCAACTTCATTTTCTTTGTGGCGACAAAGAAAACGAAGCAAAAGAAAACTCTGCGCTGCGCT
>JBFIMV010000188.1:0-5381 GCA_041611575.1 Desulfuromonadales bacterium
ACCGATCTCGGTTCCGATAACGTCCTCTATATTCACCTGACCCTGGTCCCCTACATCCCGACGGCCGGGGAGCTCAAGACCAAGCCGACCCAGCACAGCGTCAAGGAGCTGCGCGAGATCGGCATCCAGCCGGACATCTTGCTCTGTCGCTGCGACCGGGAGCTGCCGCGCGACATGAAGGGCAAGATCGCCCTGTTCTGCAACGTGCGCGAGGAGGCGGTCATCACCGCCCGTGATGTCGAAACGATCTACGAAGTTCCTCTCGCGTTCCACGAGCAGGGTCTCGATGAGACCATCGTCGATTACCTCAATATCTGGACCAAGAGCCCGGACCTGAGCGACTGGCAGCGGATCGTCAAGCGCGTCAAGGAACCGGCCGGCAAGACGACCATCGCCATCGTCGGCAAGTACGTCGGTCTGACCGAGAGCTACAAGTCGCTCGCCGAGGCCCTGACCCACGGCGGAATCGGCAACAACTGCCGGGTCGAGCTCAAGTATGTCGACTCGGAGTCGCTGGAGCGCCACGGCATCGGCACGACCTTCGACGATGTCGACGGTGTGCTGGTCCCCGGCGGCTTCGGCGAGCGCGGCAGCGAGGGGAAGATCGCCGCCATCCGCCACGCCCGGGAGAACGGCATTCCGTTCTTCGGCATCTGCCTGGGCATGCAGATGGCGGTGACCGAGTTCGCCCGTTCGGTCTGCGCCATTGAAGAGGCGTATTCGAGCGAATTCAAGGAAGACGCGAAGAATCCGGTGATTCACATCATGGAGAAACAGAAGACGGTGAAGGGCAAGGGCGGGACGATGCGCCTCGGTGCCTATCCCTGCACCCTGAAGGAGAAGACGCTGGCCCGGCGCATCTACGGTCAGAAGGATATCTCCGAACGCCATCGTCACCGCTACGAGTTCAACAACGAGTACCGCGCCCAACTTGAGAAATGCGGGCTGGTCCTCTCCGGGGTCTATCCGGGCGAGAACCTGGTCGAGATCGTCGAGATTACCGGTCACCCATGGTTTCTCGGCTGCCAGTTCCATCCGGAGTTCAAGTCGCGGCCGATGGCGCCGCATCCGCTGTTTGAATCTTTTGTCGGTGCCTGCTACAAGGCCCGGCAGGGACGGGAAGGCTTATGACCAAAACCTTTTCTGTCGGTCCGGTCACCTTCGGCGGGGCGAACCCGCTGGTGCTGATCGCCGGTCCGTGCGTCATAGAGAATGAAGCCCACACGCTCAAGCTCGCCACCGCGCTCAAGGAGCTGGCCGCGAAGGTCGGTGTCGGCCTGGTTTTCAAGGCATCGTATGACAAGGCCAACCGCACGTCGGTCACCTCGTACCGCGGCCCGGGACTCACCGAGGGATTGCGCATCCTCGCCGCGGTCAAGGCCGCGACCGGTCTCCCGGTGCTTTCCGACGTACATGACATCAGCCAGGTCGGGCCGGCCGCCGAGGTCCTCGACATCCTGCAGATTCCGGCCTTTCTGTCGCGCCAGACCGACCTGCTGGTGGCGGTCGGCAAGACCGGCCGGGTGGTGAACATCAAGAAGGGACAGTTCCAGGCCCCCTGGGACATAGAAAACGCCATCGGCAAGGTCCTCTCCACCGGCAACGATCGGATCCTGCTCACCGAGCGCGGCGCATCCTTCGGCTACAACAACCTGGTGAGCGACATGCGCTCGCTGGTCATCATGCGCCGCACCGGTTACCCGGTGGTGTTCGACGCCACCCATTCGGTGCAGCTCCCCGGCGGGGCCGGGACATCGTCCGCCGGCCAGCGTGAATTCATCGCGCCGCTCTCCCGGGCTGCCGTGGCGACCGGGGTCGATGCGCTCTTCTGGGAAGTCCACGAAAACCCGGCCCAGGCGCTGTGCGACGGGCCGAACAGCCTGCCTTTGAAAGAGGTTGAATCCCAGTTGCGCCAGATGCTGGCGCTCGACGGGATCGTAAGGGGCCATGGATAAATATACGGAAATTCTTGAAGCCGCACGCAAGGTGCTGCAGATCGAGGCGGACGCCGTGCTCGCCCTCGGGGCACGCCTGGACGAGCGTTTCGTCAAAGCCGTGGAGATGATCCTCGCCTGTAACGGTCGGGTTGTCGTCACCGGCATGGGCAAGTCCGGCCTGATCTGCCAGAAGATGGCGGCCACCATGGCCTCAACCGGGACGCCGGCAATTTTTCTGCATCCGGCGGAAGGGGTGCACGGCGACCTCGGCATCCTGATGAAGGGCGACCTGGTGATCGCGGTCTCCAACTCCGGCGAGACCGAGGAGATTACCCGCATCCTGCCGATCATCAAGCGCATGGGCCTGCCGTTGATCACCATGTCCGGCAACCCGACCAGCACCCTGTCACGGGCCGGTGATGTTTTCCTCGACATCTCCATCAAGGAAGAGGCCTGTCCACTGCAGCTGGCGCCGACGGCGAGTACCACGGTCACCCTGGCGATCGGCGATGCGCTGGCCGTCGCCCTGCTGCTGCAGCGGGGTTTCCGCGAAGAGGACTTCGCCCTGTACCATCCGGGCGGGGCGCTCGGCAAGCGCCTGCTGCTGCGTGTCGAAGACCTGATGCACGATGGCGAAAAGGTGCCGGTGGTTCACAGGCAGACGCTGCTCAAGGATGCGCTCTACATGATCTCCAGCAAGAAACTGGGTATCACCGGCGTGGTCGATGATCGGGGTGATCTGGTCGGCGTCTTTACCGACGGTGACCTGCGGCGGACGATCGAGCAGGGGATCGAGGTTTTGAACCGGCCGATCTGCGAAGTGATGAACGACAAGCCGAAGCGCATCCTGCGCACCAACCTCGCCGCCAAGGCGCTGCAGCGCATGGAGGAGCACAAGATCACCTCGCTGTTCGTCTTTGTTTCTGAGGAGGACAGTCAGCCGGTCGGTATCATCCATCTGCATGATCTGCTCAAGGCGGGGGTCATCTGATGGCTGCCCCACTCGAAAAGATCAAGCTGCTTCTGCTCGATGTCGATGGTGTCCTCACCGACGGGCGCATCATCTACGACAGCAACGGCGTCGAGTACAAGGCCTTCGATGTCAAGGACGGCCACGGCATCAAGCTGGTGCAGCGAGCTGGCATCCGCGTCGGCATCATCACCGGTCGTGATTCGCAGGTGGTTGCCCTGCGCGCGGCGGAACTGGGCATCGACCTGGTCTACCAGGGGGCGAAAGACAAGCGGATTCCGTTTCAGGACATTCTGGAAAAACTGGAACTCACCCCGGAAGAGGTGGCTTATGTCGGGGATGATGTGATCGACATCCCGGTGATGCGGGCGGTCGGTTTCGCGGCGGCAGTTGCCGATGCCATGGAGGAAGTCAAGCCTGTCGCCCACATGGTGACGAAGCGCTGCGGTGGCCGCGGCGCGGTGCGCGAAGTCTGTGATCACCTGCTGCGCGAGTCGGGTCGCTGGTCAGCCGTCACAAGTCGCTATTTTGAATCCTGACATCGTATACAATTCCCATGCCAACTTGCCGAATTGTCACTTTACAGCCGCGCGGCTGAAGTGGTATATTGACGTCCATCGATGAGCTACTTCAGACCCCGCAACCTGCTCCTGGTCCTGGCGCTGTTCCTGGCGACGGGCCTGGCCGTGACGATAACACGGAATTTCCGCCCGGAGAAAAAGCTGGAGGCGATTGTCAAGGCCTTGCCCGAAGGTGTCGAGCTGTCACTGCAGGATATTGATTACACGCATCTCGAGGATGGTCGGCCGCGTTGGCGCTTGGTGGCCGAGCAGGTCGAACGGCAGGCGGCTTCAGGGTTGCTGGTCGTCAGGAATCCGCAGCTGACGTTTTATGCGGAGCGTGACGGCCGGGAGGAAGGTACGCTGACGGCGGAAAGCGGCGAACTCAGTGACGACTACCGGAGGGTGGGCTTGCGCGGCGACGTGGTCCTGAAAAAGGCCGATGGTTACACGCTGCAAGCGGAGCAGCTTAACTATGATCATGACCAGCAGTCCGTGACCTCCGATGCGGCAGTCTCTCTTACGTCTACCGGCTTGAAATTGCAGGGACGTGGCCTGGTCTATAATCTCAAGCAGCAACGGTTGACGCTGGCGTCACAAGTGCGGGGCGTGTTTGCGGAAGGTCAAAGAAAATGAATCTGTTCCCCTGGAAGTTCGTTCTGCCCGGCGTGATCCTGTTGCTCTGCCTGGTTGCACCCTTGGCTACAGCAGCACCGGAACCGGCTGGCACTGATGGTCCGGTCGAGGTGACCGCAGATCGCCTCGAAGTTGACGACCAGGCCAAGGTCCTGGTCTTTGCGGGCAATGCCGTCGCGCGCCGCGGCGCCCTGACGATTTACGGTGACCGCCTGACTGTCCGCTATATCGGTGAAAAACGCGAGATCGATCAGGTCGTTGCCGAGGGTCATGTGCGCCTGCTCCACGAGGGGCGTACCGCTACCGGTGCCAAGGCCATCTTTTTTCAGCGCGAGGAGCGCATCGTCCTGAGCGGCTCGCCGCGGGTCAGCGAAGGGGAGAATTTCATTCAGGGGCACGAAATCACGATGTTCCTGAATGACAAGCGCAGTGTCGTCACCGGCAGCGCCGGCAGCAGGGTCAATGCGGTCTTCACGCCGAAGGGGGACACCAAGCCTTGACACACCTGCTGGCAGCTCACGGCCTGTCAAAAAGTTATCAGCAACGGCAGGTGGTCTCCTCCGTCGACCTGCAGCTGACCTCCGGCGAAGTCGTCGGCCTGCTGGGCCCGAACGGTGCCGGCAAGACGACCACCTTTTACATGGTCGTCGGTCTGGTCAGGCCGGACAGGGGCCAGGTCTTTCTCGACCAGCAGGATCTGACCCCGCTGCCGATGCACCAGCGGGCGCGGCTGGGGATTTCCTACCTACCCCAGGAGCCCTCGGTCTTCCGCAAGCTGACGGTCGAGGAAAATCTGCTGGCGATTCTCGAAACCGTTGTCGCTTCGCGTGAGGAACAGGGACGGCGCAAGGACCGGTTGCTGGAGGATTTTCGACTGACGCATGTCGCGAAATCCTACGGTTACGCACTCTCGGGGGGGGAGCGGCGGCGCGTTGAGATCGCCCGGGCGTTGGTCCTCGAGCCACGTTTCATCCTGCTTGACGAGCCTTTCGCGGGCATAGACCCGATCGCCGTGCTCGATATTCAGGAGATCATCGGTGAACTGAAGAGACGCAATATCGGCGTGCTGATATCAGACCACAACGTTCGTGAGACGCTCGGTGTCTGTGATCGCGCCTACATCCTCAACGAGGGGTGCCTTCTCGAAGAGGGCACGCCGGAAGTGATTGCCGCCAGTCCCAGGGCCCGGGCAATCTACCTCGGCGACAAGTTCCGCCTTTAAAGGGAAATCAGATGGGGGCGACGTCCCTGTGTTACTGTTGCATAGCAAAGATTAAT
>JBFIMV010000189.1:0-5356 GCA_041611575.1 Desulfuromonadales bacterium
GAGGGTGGGGAGCGCAGGTGTTGCAGGTTAACGGAGAATATATTCCTGAACCACGCAGGTTTCATCGCTGCAATCGAAAACGATGGTTTCAATCGTCCGGGATTTGTTTCTGAAGTGCGAGGTGAACTGGACGATGGCGTATTGCCCGTCGGGAGAGCGATAATAGCTTTCGCGGTAGTTGACGCGACGGAAGTTGCGGTTTTCAAGGGAGCCGTAGGCGAAGCGCAGCGCTTTCTGGCGTTTTTGCCAGTCCAGGTCGCTTTTGAAAGTCTGAAAATGGGGAGATGTCATGGCCCAGGCGTCGGCATACTGTCCACGATCGAGCAGGTGCAAAAAAACTCCGCCTGGTTCAGTAGCTGGTCCTGTGGGGGGTAGGCACCCCAGGCGGTCGAGGAGAGGGCCGCCAACAGTGACAAACCCACGATGAATGGCCGCGATGCCTGGCAGTTCATGGCAAGTCTCCATGCAAGTCAATGACACGGACACCATACCATCGGCTTCTCAAAATAAGCTGACAGGGGATGAAGCGTGGTCGAATACCCGCACTTTGGCATCGCTATGTAAGAAGGCTGGAGGATCGGCTGAGCGGGTGTCAGTCCATCATGATATAGAGAAACATCAGGGGAAAGATGGCCAGGCTGACCCCGACCATGGCGTTAACGGTCATGCCCGCCATGCTGCGCTTGCTGTCCGGCTGGATTTCATCGCCGCTTTCCAGGCAGACGTAACCGACCGGTATCGGGAAGCCGCAGTACAGCATCGTCCTGCTCCCCTGGTATACGTGGGTCGTCATCTTGTAACCGATTATGAAGCCGAAGCCGACGGAGCCCGCCAGCAGGAACAGCAGCGCCCCGCGAAAGGGGTGTTCGGTGTGCAACAGGCGATAGAGCCCCATGAGGTTGAACAAGGTCACGATCAGCGCGTTGAACAGGGTTGCCCAGCGGGCGATAGTCCAGAGTGTGTGAGGACGGGGCCACCGGGTGCTGCGCCTGCGCCGCTCGGCCTGGTCGATGTCTTCCCGGGTCAGGCCGCGTTCCTGGAGTATCCAGTAGACCGACGGCTTGTCGATGCTCTCGGAGTCGACCAGGAGGTCGAGCAGGTAGCCGGTCGGCAGGTTGCGAAGATACTCGCGGTATTTCGGGTCGGCTATGTCCATGCGTTGTCATGCCTTTGAAGTGGTCGCCCTGTTTAGCAGATGTCTGCTGTTCTGTCAAAGGGAGGATGAGGCGTGAAATCGCTCAATAGGGCGACCAGCGGTTGGCAGATACTGTGCTGTTCCTGCGATGCATATGGGCGTGCCGGCAACAGACCCCAGACCGGCTTCGGCCAGGCCGGGTCGTTGCGATAACGGACAATGTGATGAATGTGCAGCTGTGGCACCATATTGCCGAGGGCGGCGATATTCAGCTTGTCGGCTTGAAATACCCGCTCCAGCGCCGTGGCCAGTTGGACCGATTCGTCCAGCAGCAGGTGCCGGTCGCGATGCTCCAGTTCGTGGATTTCGCGGATATCCGCGCGTCGCGGTACGAGGATGAACCAGGGGTAGTTGCGGTCGTTGACCATCAGCAGGCGACAGAGGGGGAAATCCCCAAGAACGATGGTGTCGGCGGCGAGTTGTGGATGAAGAGTGAACATGACGGTCCCTGTGATCTTTGTCAGCGTGGTGCTTCGAACGTTGCGTGCGTTGCCAGTTCCAAAAGGAGTGGATGTCTGTAGCCGAGAGCATGGAGAATGTCGTCAGCCTCTTGTCCCGAAAGATGAGACCGGCCGAGGCGATCGGGGTGGGCGAGCCAGACCATCAGGGGGAAATTCCCTGCCAGGGACCAACCGAACTGTTGTCTCATCGTGTCGAGTAAAGTGTTCTCTCTGTGGCGTGCGGCTTCCTGGGTGGCGGCAACATAATGCGTCGGCCAGGCGACGACCTGGCGGTCGAGACCGGATTCATAGGCCTGCCTGTCCCAGTCATCGAGGGAGGCGAAGTCGACTGAACACCACTCCGCCGGGCGCGTCGAGAGCAGAGCGCGGCAGGTGAGGGGGCGGACTTCGTAGATTCCACAAGCGCCACTCTCGCTGAGAAAAGGGCAGGGTCCCAGATCCCTGCGGTGGCGGCGCAGATAGCTTTTCAGGTCTGTCAGGCCGGGGAGCATCGCCGACAGTCTTTCCATGTAGCAAGAGAGGGCTTTTTGCTGCAGGGGCTTCAGGGTGGCGGCCGCCGCTGCCGCTTCGGGAAAAGTGGCGTGAACGGCCAGGCTGCAGCACCCCGAACAGCCCTTGCGGCAATGAATCGTGCTGCTGGTGCCGCGAGGGCTCTTTCTCCATGAATCTGTGAATTCTTCAAAACCGAAGAGGGTATCTTTGACCTGTTCTCTCAGCATGCTGTCACGTTAAGGCATATTTCCGGCGAAGGCAAGATGACAGTCTTCATCTCATGTGTATCTAACACAGAGCCCTTTCGCCCGGGTTATCGAATGATTTATCAGACGGTTCTCATAAATACAGTGTTTTATTCTTGATTTTTTTCGAACACTTGGTTTAATAAATTATCTCAGTAGTTTGTGCTTGGGGATATGGCTGAAAAATCTGGAAAGACTTGACATCATCTGGTCGCACCGTACAGGCAGGGGGCTTGTGCGGTATTCCTGTTTTTGGGTCGGAACTTCCGGCACAACCCAACAAGGCTCAGGGGATTGAGCACAAAGTAAGGAGAAGTGGCAATGGCAGAAGGAACAGTGAAATGGTTTAATGATGCAAAGGGTTTCGGGTTCATTTCTCAGGATGACGGGCCGGACGTGTTCGTACACTTCTCGTCCATCCAAGCGGAGGGCTTCAAATCGATTGCCGAGGGTGAGCGGGTAGCGTTTGACGTGGAGAACGGCCCCAAGGGCCTTCAGGCATCGAACGTGCGGAAGCTCTGAGATTATTAACGATCCAGCAACAACGGGCCCTGCGGTTTTCTGCAGGGCCCGTTTTATTTGTCGCGAAATGATTTGGTTTGGCCGTTATTTCGTCCCTGCACCCAGGATGCCTCGCAGCGCATTGGGCAGGTCCGCCGGGAGCAGTACGGTCTTGGCGTTGGGGGAGCTGGCCATCTGCTGGATCGATTTGATGTATTGTTCGCCGAGCAGGTACATGGCCGGCAGCTCCTGGTCGGTGATCGCCTCGGTCACCTTGGTGATCGCCAGCTGGGTGGCTTCGGCCAGGACCACCTGCGCCTGGGCGTCGCGCTTCGACGCTTCGAGGCGCCCCTCGGCTTCGAGGATGGCGGCTTCTTTCTCGCCCCCGGCCCGGGTGACCGTTGCCCGTCGACCGCGCTCGGCGGCGGCCTGTTCTTCCATGGCCTTCTGCATGGTCGGCGATGGCTTGATGTCCTGGATCTCCACGGTCTTCAGCGTGATTCCCCAATCGCTGATGTCGTCCGAGATCGCCCCCTTGAGCTTCGCCTTGATCATGTCGCGTGAGCTTAGAGCATCATCCAGCGCCATCTCGCCGATGATGGCGCGCAGCGAGGTTTGCACCAGGTTCTGAATCGCAATGTGATACGATTCGATACCGTAGACGGCCTTCTCCGGGCTGATCACGTTGATGAAGGCGACCGCGTTGGCCAGGATCACCGCGTTGTCCATGGTGATGACTTCCTGGGATTGGATGTCGAGCACCTGGTCCTTGGTGGTGACCTTGTAGGCGACCGTGTCGATATAGGGGATAATGATGTTCAGGCCGGGGCTGAGTGTCTTGTGATATTTGCCGAGACGCTGAACGACCCATTTGCTCCCCTGGGGCACCAGGCGAACCCCCATGGTGATGGTGGTAATCACCACAATGGCGAAAATGACGACGACGATCAGACCTCCCATGTTCAGCCCTCCTTGGCCGTTGAGATTGGTGATGACTTCTTGACCAGCATGGTGTTGCCGGAAATCTCCAGCACCGTGACCCGGTCGCCAACGGCGACCTCTTCCGTGCAAATGAACAGCCAGGTCTCCGAACCGAGCATCGGCACCGTAAAGCGCAGTTCTCCCCTTCGATCGCCTCCGGGCGCGCGGGTTACCATGGCGGTTTCTCCGAGGATCGCCTCACGGCTGATGCCGGCCTTGGTCCGGTCGGTCATGCGGGGTTTGAGGATTCGAAACCAGAAGAGAGTGAAGGCTGTCGAGGCAAGGACCCATGTCAGGATTTGCCATGTCAGGCTGACTTCCGGAGCCAGCAGCAGCAGCGCGCCAACCACCAGGGCCCCCAAACCGAACCAGAAGATCGTGAAAGACGGTATGGCCAGTTCGAGCAGGATCAGGATCATGCCGAAGACCAGCCAGTACCAGTAAAGCATCGTTGAACTGTCCATGAACCCTCCCGTCGCATTGTTACAGTCGCGGTTAAAATATCTCAGATCGGGCATATTCTAGTCTGAAGCGCGGGGATTGTCCAACCGGGATTTGCCCCTCTCCGTGAAGGAGATGCTTGTTGTTGCTCAGGTTGAAAAACGCCAGGAGGGTCAAGGACGTTATCCCGTGCGTACAGGAAAAGCACGATATCGATCAAAAAAGGCCGTGCCGGGTGCTCCGCTCTGTGTCTAGGACAAAAACCTTGCCCGACGCCATTTGCGGACGGCATTGATGAGGTAGATCCGCGAGCTGTTTCGCAAATCGTCCGGAGTGAGGGTCTGCTCTTTGATCGTGCCGCGACGCAGCAGGAAGTCACGATAGGTCCCCGGCAGGAGACCGGATTCGAGAGGCGGGGTCACCCATGCCCCGGATAATTCAACGACCAGGTTGGCCGTTGTGCCTTCGGTGATTTCGCCCCGCTCATTCCAGAGCACGACCTCGTCGGCATCCTGCCTCTGCTCGAGGCAGCGCTCGTAGATGCCTCTCAGGGTGGTTTTGTGAAACAGCAGAACACTTCGTGAGTCAACCGGCTGCTCCGCCAGGCGCAGCGTCAGCGGCAACGTCGGGTGCGAAGCAATCGGCTCGAAAGAACCTTCCAATGTGCCGTCGCGGTGAAGTAAAAGCCTGACTTTCTGCGGCGCCGCCGGAAATCTCCCTGCCAATGTGAACAGGTAACCTTTGAGCCGTTCGGCGTCGAAGGAGAAGTCGAAGTATTCTGCCGAGGCCTTGAGCCTGGCAATATGCTCCTGCAGCAGGAAATATCCATGGCGGGGCGTCCAGCGCAGGGTTTCAATCAACACAAATTCCTCGGATGACCTGGTAAGCACCTCACCCTTGACCAGGCATTCGCGGTATTCCTCGCCGCCGTCCGAATCCCAGGTGATGCCGGCCCCCACGCCATAGACAGCGGTTGCGGACTGGCGGTCGATCAGCGCCGTGCGGATGGCGACGTTGAAGCGGGCCTGGCGGCCGGGGGC
>JBFIMV010000190.1:0-5281 GCA_041611575.1 Desulfuromonadales bacterium
GCCCTCTGCCACAGCACCACCCTGGTGCCGCTCGAGGTCTTCGACCCTCTGATGGTGCTGGCCGCCATCCAGAAGGAGAGGTGCACCGCCGTCTACGGCGTGCCGACCATGTTCATTGCCGAGCTCGAACACCCGATGTTCGACATGTTCGATCTGTCTTCCCTGCGCACCGGCATCATGGCCGGCTCGCCCTGTCCAAAAGAGACGATGAAGCAGGTGATGGGAAAGATGCATTGCAAGGAGATCACCATCGCCTACGGACTGACCGAGGCTTCGCCGGTGATCACCCAGACGCGTACCGACGACAGCATCGACTACCGCGTCGGTTCAGTGGGAGCGGCGCTGCCGCAGATCGAAGTCAAGGTGGTCGACCCGGAGACCGGTGCCGTTTGTCCTCCCGGCCAGCCGGGCGAGCTCTGCTGCCGCGGCTACAACGTCATGAAGGGCTACTACAACATGCCGGAACAGACCGCGGCGGCAATCGACGCCGATGGCTGGCTGCACTCCGGCGACCAGGCCGAGGTCGACGAGCACGGCTACTACCGCATCACCGGCCGCATCAAGGACATGATCATTCGCGGCGGGGAGAATATCTACCCGCGCGAGATCGAAGAGTTCCTCTACACCCTCGAGGGCGTGCGCGATGCCCAGGTGGTCGGCATCCCCGACGCGAAGTACGGCGAGGTGGTCGGCGCCTTCATCATCCGCAAGGAGGCGAGCGATCTGACCGAAGAAGATGTACAGGATTTCGCCCGCAGCCGCATCGCCTCCTACAAGAAGCCCAAGTACGTCTTCTTCGTCGACGAATACCCGCTGACGGCGAGCGGCAAGGTGCAGAAGTACAAGCTGCGCGAAATCGCGCGGGAGCGGCTGGCCGTCGATGCCGAGGTGTTCGCTACGGCCTGACCGGCAAAGCGGGCGGGGTTGCAATCGGGAGTGTTTGACGCTAATATCTGACTAAAAAAGTCAATTATGGCGGAGGACAATCATGATAGTACGTACCCTGGTTTACCTGATGCTGGCGGCACTGGTGGCGAGCCTTGCGGGCTGCGCCCGGTTCGCACACGTGCCGGAGATCCCCGTAACGTCGGAGAGTGTCGCGCCCGGAACCGAGGTGACACGGGGCGGCAAGCCCCAGAAGCTGCTTGGCGAACCGGTCCGGGTCGGACAGGTGCTGCCAGCGCTTGCCGTGACCGACCGGACCATGAGCGTACGTTCGCTCGGCGAGTTCAGGGGGCGTACGCTCCTGGTCAGCATCGCCCCCTCGCTCGACACCCAGGTGTGCGAACGCCAGACGCATATGCTCGGCGAAGCCGGTCTTGACGAACTGCCGGACGAGGTTCTCAGGATCACCATCACCCGCGACCTGCCGTTCGCCCACAGTCGCTTCGCCGATCACACCGGCTTCGAAAATATCCTCTATCTGTCGGACTATGCGAATGCAGAATTCGGGAAGGGTACGGGGCTGTTGCTCGACGAACTCGCCCTGTTGGCCCGTGCCGTGATGGTCGTCGATTCACAGGGGGTGATCCGCCACCTGCAGGTCGTACCCGAAGTCGGGCACCTGCCTGACATGGACGCCGCGTTCGCTCAAGCCCGGGCGCTCGCTGCCGGTCCGGGGAGCTAGCCGACGATGATCTCGAACTGCTCGAGGTGGAACCCCGGCCGGGCGGTGATGGTGACCTGCTTCTCGAAGGTCTTTTCCAACTCCTCGATGCCGTGGCGCTCTTCGTCATACAGGATCGAGGCGATGTCCGGATGGACCAGCAGGGTCATGCGGTAGCCCGGCGCCGGTCCCATCTCCCGTTGCAGTTCGCGGAAGATTTCGTAGACAGTGGTCGTGCGGCTCTTGACGTAGCCCTTGCCGTCGCAATAGGGGCAGGACTCGCACAGGGTTCGCCCGATGCTCTCCCGGACCCGTTTGCGGGTCATCTCCACCAGGCCGAGTTCCGAAATCTTGAGGATGTTGGTCTTGGCCTTGTCGCTTTTCAGCGCTTCTTCGAGGGCTGCCTGCACCTTCTCGCGGTGGGCCTCTTTCTCCATGTCGATAAAATCGATGATGATCAGCCCGCCGATATTGCGCAGGCGCAGCTGGAAGGCGACCTCCTTGACCGCTTCGAGGTTGGTCTTGAGGATGGTGTCCTCGAGATTGTGCTTGCCGACGAAGCGGCCGGTGTTGACATCGACGGCGGTGAGCGCTTCGGTCTGCTCGATGATGATGTAGCCGCCGCTCTTCAGCCAGACCTTGCGCCCCAGGGCGCGGGCGATCTCGACCTCCAGGCCGAAGGTGTCGAAGATCGGCTCGGTTCCCTCGTATTGCTCAACCTGGAAGCTGTGGCCGGGCATGAAGGTGTTGAGAAAGCGGACGATCTTGTGATACTCGACGGGGCTGTCGACGACGATGCGCGAAACGTCCTCGGTGAGGATGTCGCGCAGCACCTTGCTGGTGACGTCGAGGTCGGAGTGGATCAGGCTCGGAGCGCTCTTGCCCTGGCGTCGTTGGCTGATGTGTTCCCAGAGGCCCACGAGATAGTCCATGTCGGCCCTGAGTTCTTCGCCGTCGCGCATTTCAGCTGCGGTGCGGACGATAAAGCCAGTGCCGGCCGGGCGCAGGACGTCGACCAGGTGCCGCAGGCGTTCCCGCTCTTCCTCGTTTTCAATCCGGCGTGAGATGCCGACATGGTCGACGGTCGGCATGTAGACCAGGTTGCGGCCGGGGAGCGAGATGTGCGAGGTGATGCGCGCCCCCTTGGTGCCGATCGGCTCCTTGGCGACCTGGACCATGATCTCCTGGCCCTCCTGCAGCAGGTCCTCGATCGGTGGCAGGGGCGGGCGTTCTTCGCCAGCCTCATCGCCGCGCCGGTCGTGCCGGTGACCGACCTCGACGAAATGCTCGACAGCCTCCATTTCGTCGAGGACGTCAGCGACGTAGAGGAAGGCGGCCTTCTCGAGGCCGATGTCGACGAAAGCGGCCTGCATTCCCGGCAGGACGCGGACCACCTTGCCGAGATAGATGTTACCGACGATGCCGAGTTCGCGGTAGCGTTCGATGTAGAGTTCGGCGATGTGGCCGCTCTCGAGCAGAGCTATCCGTGTCTCATGAGACGTGGTGTTGATGACCAGTTCCTTGGTCATGAAAGGACTCCTTGCGTCTGAAACTGCACTATACAATAACGAAAAGCGAAAATTTAATTCGGTATGGCGGGCGTCGCTCTCCGGGGGGCGCGGCCAATGCCATAAAGTCAATCTACACTTTTGGCGGATTCTTTCAACCGGATTTCGGTCTTGCAGATTCCCAGGCTGCGGACTTCCTCAATTCCCATCCCCAACAGGTGAGCGGCCAGGAAAAGCGGGCTGCCCGAGGACATGTGCATGCTGAGGGTCTCGTCTGAGGCCTGCAGGTCGACCACCCAGGGCCTCAGGTCAATCGACTGGGAACGGTTTTTCTTCGGTCGTGAGACCAGGACTTCCCCGCTTGCGAGAAAGCGCCTGATTCTCAATTCGAGCCCGTCTCTTGCTGCCGCCGGGACCTGGACCCGGTAGATCGCCGCAGCGAGGCTCTCGGCCGGACCCGCCGCTTTGCGCGGCCAGGTCTCCGCCTGTCTTATCCGCACGTCTTCGGGCAGGTCTTCGTTGAGTCGCTCCAGCGTCTGTTGCGGGTCGCAGTGAGCGGTCAACTCGAGATCGATCAGCTCCACTTCGCTCGACACCCCGAGGGGGAGCGCGTCACCAAAGCTGACGCGCGGCGCAGGGTGAAAGCCGGCGGAGTAGCGGATCGGCAGTTGGGCGCGCCTGACGGCCCGGTGGATCAGCGTCATGAACTCCAGGTGGCTGATGCTTGCGGCCCGCCCCGTCTTGCTGACGGTCAGCCTCAGCTTGGGGAGTCGTTCCAGTTCGGGGCCATGGGTGACGACAGGCGCCTGAGTACTCACTGTCGTGCGGTTCGTGACACGTGGGCGCACTTTTTCGAAGTCACACAAGCCGCAATAGCTGCACGCGCCGCTGCGGCAATCCGGAGTCGCTTCGCCAAGCAGGGCCGCTTGTCTTTCTTTCTGCAGAAACGAGCGCGAAACCCCGGCATCGATATGTTCCCATGGGAAAATCTCTGTGGGAAGGCGCTTGCGCAGGTACCAGCCCGGTTCGATGCCGGCGTCGGCAAAGGCTTGTTGCCACAGGTCCCAGCGAAAATGATCACGCCAGCCGTCGAAGCGGCAGCCGAGGTTGACAGCCCGCTCGAGCACATCGCCGAGCCGGCGGTCGCCGCGGGCGAAGACGCCTTCAAGGAAGGACAGCTCGGCGTCGTGCCACTTGAGCCGCAGGCGTTTCTTGCCGAGAGCGCTGCGCAGGCGCTGCTGTCGGTCAACGGTCTCCTGCATGCTGATCTGGGCATCCCACTGGAAGGGGGTGTGGGCTTTGGGAACGAAGGTCGACACCGAGACGTTGACGTCGGCTCCGCCCTGGGTGCCTCGCCCGGATGCCTTGACGCGGGCGGCCAGGTCGACCAGGGCGTCAAGGTCCTCAGCTGTCTCCGTCGGCAGGCCGATCATGAAATAGAGCTTGATCACCCGCCAGCCGAGTTCAAAGGCGGCTCTGGCGCTCTCCAGCAGGTCCTCTTCCCGAATCCCCTTGTTGATCACCTGGCGCAGGCGCTCGCTGCCGGCTTCGGGCGCAAGCGTGAAGCCGGTCTTGCGCACCTTCTTGATTTCGTTCATCAGTTCCGGGGTCAAAGAGCCGACCCGCAGGCTGGGGAGCGAGACCGCAACGCGCTGGTCGGCGTAACAGCCCATGAGGTTCTGCATCAGGGCTTCGATGGCGGAGTAGTCGCCGGTCGAGAGTGACAGGAGGGACACTTCGTCGTAGCCGGAGTGGCGCAGGGCCTGGTCGATCAGCCGGCGGACCGTCTCGGGGTCGCGTTCGCGCACCGGCCGGTAGATGTAGCCGGCCTGGCAGAAGCGGCAGCCGCGCGTGCAGCCGCGGGCGACCTCCACCGCGACCCGGTCGTGGACCGTTTGCAGGAAGGGGACGATCGGCCTGACCGGGTAGGCGGCGCTGTCCAAATCAGCGAGGACCCGGCGGCGCACGGTCGCACGTTCGGGTTTGCGTGGCTGGATTGACTCTATGCGGCCATCCGGATGATAGCTGACGGTAAAATGTGCAGGGACATAGACCCCTTCAATCGCGGCGAGCCTTTCCAGGAGCTCAGCGCGGCATTCTTTCTCTGCTTTGCTGCGGCGCACCGCCTCACAGAGCTCGATGACGGCCTCCTCGCCGTCGCCGATCA
>JBFIMV010000191.1:0-5273 GCA_041611575.1 Desulfuromonadales bacterium
CTTGTCAGGATCGGCGCCGCCGATCACCCCGCCCCCCTCGATGTACTCCAGGTCCGCAGCGGCACCGAACCCGCAATTGACCGCCCATGTCGCCCCTTTCGCCAGCACCTGCGCCAGCTCGCGCTCGCCGAGGCGCAGATCGCGGCGGTGGGAGCCGACCCCCGAAGGGATATTGCGGAACAGGGTGTCGGCCAGCGGGTCCAGGTGAGCTTCGAGTTCATCGGCATCCAGGCCGCTGCGCAACAGGCGGACGCCGCAGTTGATGTCGTATCCCACACCGCCTGGGGAGACGACGCCTTCATCGGCATCGAAGGCCGCCACGCCGCCGATCGGGAAACCGTAGCCCCAGTGGATGTCGGGCATCGCCATGGACGGGCCGACGATGCCGGGGAGGGTGGCCACGTTGCAGACCTGCTCGAGGGCCTGCTCGCGACGCAGGGCCTCCATCATCGCCGGCGAGGCGAAGACCAGGCCTTCGGTGCGCATCGCTCCCTCGCGGGGAATGCGCCAGCGGCATGCGTCTATCTGCTGCACTTTAACGCTCATGCGGGCTCCTCATTAGAGATCGACATACACCCGGGCGACCCATCCCTCTTTCGTCCACTGCATCTGTGCCTCATGGTATGTGACCGCCTTGGCCTGGCGCTCGACCAGATGACTGGCCGGATCGAACGGCTCACCGAGAATGAGCGCTTCGAGCTCCGTCTCCGACCAGGTCAGGATCTTGAACCCGGCCGGCACAAGCCTCTTCACTTCATAATGGTACAGGATCTCATTGAGCCAGGCCACCAGCAGCTCCACGGCGTCATCTGCCATAAGCCGGACCGCCACCTCGGTCGTTTGCCGCACGGGTGAAGAACCGAGCATCAGGGCCATAAGCCCCTGTGCCATGGCAACAAAGACTCCGGGTTGCGTTTCGGCATGGGCTTCTATGCCCATGTCCGCCGTATGGGCCAACAAACGGAACCCGGCTTCCGGGCTCACTGCCAGCGTTCCCAGTTGACCCGGCAGATGCGCGGCGGTCCGCTCCAGTTGATCTGGAGTTCGCCGTGGTGGGCGCGGTTCAAGCTCCGGCCGAGATGCTCGGCGAGTTTCTGTTCAGTCGTTTCGATCACCAGGCTCTCGCCTTCCGTCGCCATGCGCATGATGCGGGCGATCGGGTTCTTGGCAAGCACACGCTCTGCTTCGTTGGCAAGGATGTTGCGGATCTCGTTTTCATGGCGCCACAAGTAATCGCCACGCAGGGTGACGATCCCTTCCGGGTAGTGTTCGGCAGTCTTCTGGCAAGCCGGGCAGGTCACCCACTGCACCCCGGGATCGTCGCGCAATTTCGCGGCTTCTTCCGGGTCGAGATGCCAGCGTTTCTGCCGGTAGAATGCCTGGCAACCCTGGCAGGCTGCCGGTTCCTTGAGTCCGCCTTCCGGCAGGTAGGGATCGTCGCTGGTGCGCTTGCGACCACGTTTGTCGCTGATACCGAATTTTTCCACGTTGCGTTGCATGATCGTCACCTCCATGGTTCGCGCTGTTCCCATGTGCATTATAACAGCCACAGGGCGGCAAGAGATGAAGTCCCCTCGCAATTTGCAAAAAATGAAGTATGATTCATTATCACTGGCTAACATTTGTACCAAAAAACGATGCTGCCCCTTCAGGAGGCTTGCGTTATTAAATTTTACTTGACAGAACATTGTTATAACAATTAACAAGAGAGGCATTATTTTTCATGAGACAAAGCTACTTATTACAATATATTGAAATCAATACGTAATAATTTGGATCATACACCCCTCTATGGAGGCTGCCCCATGAAAACTGACCTGGACGCCATCGTCCCGCGGATCCCCGAGGAGATCCTGCAACGCATGGAAGCCCGCGGCATCAACCGCCGCGACTTCATCAAGTTCTGCACCGCCACCACGGCGGCCCTGGCCCTGCCGATCACCATGCTGCCGAAGGTCGCCCGGGCGGTCGAGGACAAGCGCCCGCCGGTGATCTGGGTTGAGTACCAGAGCTGCTCGGGAGACTCCGAAGCCTTTCTGCGCGCCAACCAGCCGACGGCCGGCGAGATCATTTTGGACATCATCTCTCTCGAGTACTCCGAAGTCGTCATGGCGGCCGCCGGCCACCAGGCCGAAAAAGCCAAGCATGACGCCATGGAGAAGTACAAGGGGCAGTACATCCTGATCGTCGAAGGCTCGATCCCCAAGGCCGACGGCGGCGTCTACTGCACCGTCGGCGGCGAGAGCGCCATGGAAAGCTGCAAAAAACTGGTGAAAAACGCCGCGGCGACCATCTGCGTCGGCTCCTGCGCGGCCTTCGGCGGCATCCCGGCCGCCGCCCCGAACCCGACCGGCGCCATCTCGGTCATGGAGCTGGTCCCCGGTGCGACGATCGTCAACCTCCCCGGCTGCCCGGTCAACGCCGAGAACCTGACGGCGACCATCGTGCACTTCCTCACCTTCGGCAAGCTGCCGGCCGTCGACCGTCTCGGCCGGCCGAAGTTCGCCTACGGCAAGCGCATCCACGACAACTGCGAGCGGCGCGGCCACTTCGACGCCGGTCAGTACGCCGAGGCCTTCGGCGACGCGGCGCAGCGCGAGGGGCACTGCCTTTACAAGCTCGGCTGCAAGGGCCCCGAGACCTTCCACAATTGCCCGACCGTCCGCTACAACGAAGGCACTTCCTGGCCGGTCATGGCCGGGCACGGCTGCATCGGCTGTTCCGAGCCGGGTTTCTGGGACACCATGAGCCCCTTCTACCGGCGTCTGCCCAAGGTGCCCGGATTCGGTATCGAGGATACGGCCGACAAGATCGGCATCGGTCTGGCGGCGGCGACGGCCGTGGCCTTCGGCATTCACGGCGTGGCAAGTTGCTTCCGCAAGGGGGATGCCATGGAAGAAGACAAGGTCGTAAAGGAGGATTAACCGATGGCCACAAGAATAGCCGTTGACCCGATTACCCGTATTGAAGGCCACCTGCGCATCGAAGCGCAGATCGAGGGTGGCAAGATCGTCGACGCCTGGAGTTCCTCCACGGCCTTCCGCGGCATTGAGACGATTCTTAAAGGGCGCGATCCGCGCGACGCGCATCACTTCACCCAGCGCTTCTGCGGCGTCTGCACCACGGTACACTCCATGGCCAGCATCCGCGCCGTGGAAGACGCGCTGAATATACACATCCCGGACAATGCCCGCCTGATTCGCAACCTGATCATGGGCATCCAGAACGTCCAGGACCATGTGATTCATTTCTATCACCTGCATGCTCTCGACTGGGTCGATATCACCAGCGCCCTGCAGGCCGACCCCGCAGCCACTTCCAAGCTCGCCCAGTCGATCTCCAACTGGCCGAAATCGAGCACCACCTATTTCAAGGGGGTGCAGGACAAGGTCGCCGCTTTCGCCGGCACCGGCCGACTCGGTCCGTTCCAGAACGCCTACTGGGGTCACAGCGCCTACAAGCTGCCGCCGGAAGCAAATTTGATGGCGGTCGCCCATTACCTGGAAGCCCTCGAATGGCAGAAGGACGTCATCAAGATTCACGCCATCCTCGGCTCGAAGAACCCCCATCCGCAGACCTTCCTGGTCGGCGGCATGGCGATTCCGGTCGATCCGGACAGCCAGAACGCGCTGAACGCCGACAAGATCGCCTACATCCGCAAGCTGCTGCGCCAGGCCCGCGCCTTCGTCGAGCAGGTCTACATCCCCGACCTCCTGGCGGTCGCCCCCTTCTACCTCGACTGGGCCGGTATCGGCGGCGGCGTCGGCAATTTCCTCGCCTTCGGTGACTTCCCGATGGACAACAGCCAGGGGACCGGCAGCCTGTTCTTCCCGCGCGGCGTGATCATGGGCAAGGACCTGGCGAACGTCATGGAGATGGACGAGAAGAAGATCAGCGAGTACGTCACCCACTCCTGGTACAACTACTCGGGCGGCGACGACAAGGGCCTGCACCCCTACAAGGGCGAAACCAGCCACAACTACACCGGACCGAAACCGCCCTACGAGTTCCTCGACACCGACGGCAAGTACTCCTGGGTCAAGTCGCCGCGCTACATGGATCAGCCGATGGAGGTCGGCCCCCTGGCCCGCGTGCTGGTCGCCTATGCGTCCGGCGTCCCCGAGGCCAAGCAGACCGTCGACTTCGTCCTCAACACCCTCGGCGCGCCGGCTTCGGCACTCTTCTCGACGCTTGGCCGCACCGCCGCCCGCGGCATCGACTGCCTGCTGCTGGCGCAGAAGAACGAACTCTGGCTCGACCAGCTGGCCGACAACATGGGTCGCGGCATCTACGACACCTTCAACAAGGAGAAGTGGGATCCGGCGACCTGGCCGAAAGAGGCCCAGGGTTTCGGCTACCATGAAGCGCCGCGCGGCGCCCTCGGTCACTTCATCCGTATCGAGAACCAGAAGATCGCCAACTTCCAGGCGGTGGTCCCCTCGACCTGGAACGCCGGCCCGCGCGACGCCGCCGGCCAGATGGGACCCTACGAATCGGCCCTGATCGGCACGCCGGTCGCCGACGCCGAGAAGCCGCTGGAAATTCTGCGGACCATCCACTCCTTCGATCCCTGCCTCGCCTGCGCCGTGCATGTCCTGGATGGCAAGGGGACGGAGATCGTCAAGGTCCGGGCCCTCTAAAGGGAGGAGGCGCACACCATGCTCAAAATCTATTACGTGTGGGAATGGCCGGTCCGCATCTGCCACTGGGTCAACGTGATCTCGATGATCATGCTGTCGATCACCGGCTTCTACATCGGCAGCCCGTTCATGACAGCCCCCGACTCGACGATGTACGTCATGGGCTGGATGCGCTTCCTGCACTTCGCCTTCGCCTACCTGTTCACGGTGTCGGTGGCGGCACGCATCGTCTGGATGTTCATCGGCAACCATCACGCTTCGTGGAAAGCCTTCATTCCCTGGATCACGCCGGAAGGCCGGAGAAACTTCATCAAGATGTTCCGCTACTACACCTTCACCGGCAAGCAGATCACCTACGAGGTTGGCCACAACCCGGTGGCGGCGACCGCCTATCTCGGCATCTTCGCCCTTTTCCTGTTCCAGATCCTCTCCGGCTTCGCCATGTACGGCCAGTTCGAACCGGGCGGCTTCTGGAACAGCCTCCTCGGCGGCCTGAACGTGCTGGTCGGCAACCAGTGGCTACGCCTGCTGCACCACGGCGTCATGTGGCTGCTGGCCGGCTTCATCATCAACCATATCTACAGCGGCTGGCTGATGGACGTCAAAATGCGCAACGGCACCATGAGCGGCATC
>JBFIMV010000192.1:0-5251 GCA_041611575.1 Desulfuromonadales bacterium
GTGAAGTTCGTCTTCAGTTTCCGGCGGCTTGCGCTGCGGTTCGACCGGCTTTTCCCCCCTCACTTTATTCCCGGACGGCGACTCCAAAGCAGACAGCCCCTTCAATTTTCTGAAGGGGCTGTTGACGAACTCTTTCGGCTTGGACGGCTTCTTCGCGGACATGATCAGCGGCGGACGATTTTGCGCCGTCCCTGAATGGCCTTGGTGTGCTTGCGGATCAGGTCGCCCTGTTTTTCCAGCTGGAACTGGTGCCAGAGGTCGCCGTAGCCCTGCATCTTCATCTTGCCGCCGGCCTTGAGGGCCGCCAGGTTGGCCGACATCAGCTCGTCGCTGCCGACCTTCTTCAGGCCCTTCTCCATGATGGACGCCGCCTTGTTGCGGTCGCCGATCTTATCCAGGCAGAAGGCGTAGAGGCTCCACAGCAGCGGTTCCTTGCGGGTGACGACCAGGGCCTTGTCGAAGGTCGCGATCATCTGCTTCGGCTGGTTGCGCTTCATGTGGATGATGGCGAGCATCGCCATCGCGATCCAGTGACGGGCAAATCCCTGGTTCAGATACTCGAAGGCTTTATTGAAATCACGCCGCATGTAGTAGACCATGCCGATCTGGGCGTTCATCTGCTTCTTGACGAACAGCTGCCAGGGACCGAACTTCTTCTGCACCTCCTCGAGCTTCCTGACCGCCACTTCCGGGCGGTTGGCCATGAGGTCCTTCTGTACGCCATCCATGGCGACGTTGATGCTGTTCATGATCCGCTTGAGCAGGAGGACATAGATGAGCGTGAAGACGACCATGCCGGCGATCACAGAAACAGACGGATGGAGGCTGGTGGTCAGGTAAAGACCGCCACCGAAGAGCGCGGCAACGGCCATGGAGAGGATTATGGACAGCATGGGGAACAAGGTCCTTTCAGAGGGTTTCAGGCGGCGTATGTTAGCAGGACGCACAGCGGTTGTCAAAGCAAACCACGGTCGCTCCCGGCAGAGATCAGACCCTCAGCCAGGCATCTGCAGATGCTCGACGATGCGATCGATACCGAGGTCTGCCAGGCACTCGGGCAGGCGGTCGTTGCGCAGGAACTGGGTGTTGCCGTCCTGGTAGAGCAGGGTGTCGGTGTCGCTGGCCCGCAGCGTGAACATCTCACCGCAGGGGGCCGCGCAGGGGCCGCCTGCGGCATCCGGACGGAAGGGGCAGTTGCGACTCGAGGTGACCATGGCGAAGGGGATGTGCAACGAGCCGCGGAGTTCCGCCGGCAGGGGCGCGAGCCCCTGGACCAGGTTGTCCTGCTCGATGCGGCGGATCCCCTGCTCGACCAGGAAGGCGACCGCCGACCGGCTGTGCCATGAGCCCCGGCGGAAATAGTCGGCCTGCTCTTCGGTCAGGCTCATGCCCGTGATACGCGGTCCTCTTTTCTGCCCGGAGAGCGTTCGACCGAGCACGACTTCGAGATCGGCGCGCTGCGACCTGATGCCTTCCAGCGCCCCCCAGTCGGAAACCACCACTTCGTCGCCGCCCGACAGCTCCGGCAGCACTTCAGCCAACAGAGAGCCGAGGCGCCGACGTTCGTCTTCCCCCACGACCGGGGTCACCAGGGTGAATTGCCAGCCGGCCCGTAGCGCCCAGGCGCGCGCCGTCAGAATCTGACGCGTCGTCGGCATACGCCAGAAGCAGAATTCGCTGCCGTAATAGAGCCGGCCGAAGCCGGCGGGGGGATCCTTGGGGAGAGCGGAAAGGGTGGCGGCGCGATCCGGTTCAGCCACGGTTGCTGCTGTCCACGTGCAACGTCAGACGTTCACCGGGCTGCAGCACGTGGTTCTCCGCCAGGTTGTTCCAACGGCGAATCTCGCCCGCCTCAACGGCAAACTCGCGACTGATCGCCCAGAAGGTGTCGCCGGGGCGCACCTTGTAAACCACTTTTTTCAGAGGCGCGGACGACGCGGTGACGGTCTTGGCAGCCGATTTGGATGCGGTCTTCGCCGGTGCCGACTTGGCGGAGACGACCAGCGTCTGACCGGGGCGGATGACGTTGCTCCAGCCGAGGCGGTTCCAGACCCGCAGTTCTTTCTCCGACACGTCGAACTTCTGCGCGATCTTCCACAGCGAATCGCCGTTGCGCACCTTGTAAGTGACCTTGCGGGAACGATTGTAATCGTCGCTCAGTTCGGCGACCGGCAAGCCGCCGTGGTCCGGGTTCAGCGGCACGATCAGGTTGGCGCCCACCTTGAGCGCGCGGGCATCGCGTATCTTGTTGAGCTTCTGGATGTCCTCGACCCGCACCCCGTAGCGCTTCGCCATGGCCAGCAGGGTATCACCGGACTTGACCTGGTGGCGCACGAAGTTGGCCCGATTTTTCGCCGGCAGGGCGGCATACCCTTCGACGAAGGCGTCCAGGCTACCGGCGGGCAGGCGCACCTGGTAGTGCTTGTCGCCGGGAGGCGTGCTCCAGCGCTTCAACTCCGGGTTGAGTCGCGTGATGAGCTGGTAATCGGCTCCGGCAAGGCGGGCGATCACTTCAAGGTCGGTGGTCCCAGGCAGCTCGGCGACATCGTATTCAAGCGGCTCCTGGTAGACGATGTCGGTAAACCCGTACTTTTCCGGATCCTTGGCGATCAGCAGGACAGCCAGCAGCTTGGGCAAGTAGTTCTTGGTCTCATTCTGCAGGTAATCACCCCGGCAGAGTTCCCAGAAATCACGGGTCTCGTAGCGCTTGATCGCCTGGCGGATCTTGCCTGGCCCGGCGTTGTAGGAGGCGACCGCCAGATACCAGTCGCCTTCGAATTCTTCGTAGAGGTCGGCGAGGTAACCCGCTGCGGCACGGGTCGCCTTTTCCGGGTCGCGGCGCTCGTCGCGCCACCAGTCGTTGTCCAGACCGTAGCGGCGGCCGGTGCTCTCGATGAACTGCCAGGGGCCGACGGCGTGGGCCCAGCTGTAGGCCTTATCGTTGAAGCCGGACTCGACCATGGCGAGGTAGGCGAGATCCCGTGGCAGGCCGGCATCGGCAAAGATCTCCTGCATCATCGGCAGGTAACGGCCCGAGCGCTCGAGCCAGAGGCGGAAGGTGCCCCTCGCCCGGTCGGTGAAATAATCGACGAAGTAGCGGACCTTGTCGTTCTCGACGACCGGGAAGTCGAAATACGGCCCGACGTGAGGCAGCGACTGTCCTGCGTCTTCAGGGGGCGTCTGATCCCCGCCCTGCAGCACCTCGATGTCGGCCAGCGTCTCGGCATCGATCGGTTCAACTTCTTCGGCCTCCTCGTCGACCGGCGGCTCTTCCTCGACGGTCATGACAGGAGGTTTGCGGACAAACGGCATCCTTCCGACGCCCGGCTTGGCATTATTGAGCCCGTTTTCCCGGGACGTCAGGACGATTTCCTGTGACGCGGCGACGGTCGGGGGCTGGGACAAGGATTGGGGCATGGGCTGAAGAACCGGGCCGGCGGAGCGGCCGGGGTCAGGCGTGCCGGACAGGCATCCCGAGAGAAAAGAACAGGCGGCAAAGCATGCTAAATATTTAAAAAACTGCATAAATAATCCTCCTGAAGGCCGGCACAGGCTACACGATATCGACGGCGGGTGTCAATTGCCGCGGAGCTGGTCTCCCCAGCAACGTTCTTCCATCTCCTGCAGCAGTTCGTCAAACGTCGAGCGCTTGCGCGCGCTGACTGCTATCGCTTCGAAACGCCTGCAGAGGGGGAGGATCTCCTCCTGCGGAATCAGGTCGATCTTGTTGAAGACCAGCAGGCGGGGGATCTCCTGCAGATCGAGGTCGCGCAGGATACGATCAACCGCGCGGATCTGCTCCTCGAACCGCGGGTTGGAGACGTCGACCACGTGCAGCAGCAGGTGCGCGTCGACCAGCTCCTCCAGGGTCGCCTTGAAGGCGCCGAGCAGGCTCTTGGGGAGATCGCGGATGAAGCCGACCGTGTCGGTGATGATCACTTCGCGTTCTTGGGGAAAGCGCAGCCGGCGGGTCGATGTGTCGAGGGTGGCGAACAGCAGGTTCTCGGTGAAGACTTCGCTCTGGGTGAGCGCGTTGAGCAGGGTCGACTTGCCGGCGTTGGTGTAACCGACGATCGAGACGATCGGCACACCGGCGCGGATGCGCCGCTGGCGACGCTGCAGTCGCCCCTTGCCCAGATCGGTGAGCTGCTTCTCGAGGCGGGTGATGCGGTCGCGGATGCGGCGACGGTCGGTCTCGAGCTTGGTCTCACCCGGGCCGCGACCGCCAATGCCGCCCATCAGGCGCGACATGGCGGTGCCCTTGCCGGTGAGGCGCGGCAGGATGTACTTGAGCTGCGCCAGTTCGACCTGCACCTTGCCGTCGAGGGTGTGCGCCCGGCGGGCGAAGATGTCGAGGATCAGCTGGCTGCGGTCGATGACCTTGAGGTCGGTCAGGGTCGTGATGGTCCGCACCTGGACCGGGCTCAGGTCCTGGTCGAAGACCAGCAGGGTCGCCCCCTTGTGCAGGGCGCTGATGACCACCTCGCGCAGCTTCCCCTCGCCCATCAGGGTGCGCGGGTTGAGCTTTGCCGCCCGCTGCATGATGCGGTCGAGCACGACCACATCGGCGGTGCGGGCGAGCTCGGCCAGTTCGTCCATGGCGGCCTCGGCCTCCTGCCGCGGCGCCTGGGTGACCGAGAGGAGGATCGCCTGCTCGCGACGGTCACCCAGCTCCACCGTCTCACCGCGGGAACGTTCCAGCTCCGCATCCAGAGCACGGATAAAGGCGGCGAAGTCGAGGTCCCAGGCATAAATCGACGCGGCGCTCTGCCGGAGATAAATCCGCCCTTGTGGGTCGGGCGGGATGAGGTTGGCGTATTGGACCCTGCCGGGCAGGCCATCTTCTCCGACCGCCAGGCAAACCATCATGTCGAGCCGCAGCAGCGCCAGGTCGTTGAGGTCGTCCTGCGAGAGGGGTTCGCCCTTGAGGTGGGTGTGGACGCAGCGCAGGCCGCGCAGGCCGCTGCGCCCGAGACCGAAGCCGGTCAGGTCGGGGATGACGATTTCACGATCGTCGCCGAGGACGACGTACTTGACCTCTCCCGCGCGGTCGATGATCAGGCCGACCTGCCGGCGCAATTCACGCGACAGTTCGGTCAGGGTCCGCGCAAGCTCCGGCGTGATGATCACCCCGGCCGGCATCCGGCGCTGATACAGGCGCTCGAGGGCCTTGAGCTGGCTCGCCTTGAGACCGGTCGTCGAGCCGTGAATCATCGCGGCCTCCGGTCGAGGCAGACTAACTCAGGTTTAA
>JBFIMV010000193.1:0-5223 GCA_041611575.1 Desulfuromonadales bacterium
AGGAGCGTGCCGCCCGGCGCGAGGCGCTCCGCCACCGACTTCGCCAGCGCCAGCAGGATGTCGCCGTAGATGTTGGCGAGGATGAAGTCGAAGGAGGATTCGCTGACGGCATCGAGAGTGCCGATGATGTGCGTGACCCGGTCGCCGAAGCCGTTCAGCCGGCAGTTATGCTCGGCCGCCGCGACCGCCCGGGGGTCGATGTCGACGCAGACGGCATTGTTGGCACCGAGCTTCAGGGCGGCGATCGCCAGGATGCCGGTGCCGCTGCCCAGGTCGAGGATGCTGGCCCCCTTGAGGCCCGCAAGGGATTCGAGTTGCTCCAGGCAGCTCTCTGTCGTCTCGTGTTCCCCCGAGCCGAAGGCGCCGCGCTGCATCACCAGGTCTATGCGATCATCAGCCGCAACGGGGTGGCCGGGCGGGGTGATGCGAAAACGTCTGCCAATATCAAAAGGCTGGTACATGGGCTCTTTTGCGGGCTTATAACCAATACAAAGACTCGAATCTTTTCAACGCAAAGACGCAGAGAAAAGGGCAAGTCGCAAAGATAATACTCAAATAAGAGAAAGAATGGGTGCGATCTTCTTAGCGCCTTTCTCTGATCCTTGGCGCCTTTGCGTTGAAATGTGTTGACCTTTTTTCAGGTTATAAGTCCGTTCTCTTAATTGTTACAGCCCCTGGCTGCGCAGGATCAGCAGGGCAATGGTATAGGTGACGGCGGAGAGCATGGTCGAGAGCATGACGATGGCGCCGGCCAGTTCGGCGTCACCCTTGAGCTGGTGGGCCATGATGTAGTTGGCGGTTGCCGCAGGGGTTCCGGCGATGAGGACGCCGATGCCGAGATCCATCCCCTTGACCCCCATGCCGATCAGCAGCAGGGCGGCCAGCAGCGGCATCCAGACGAGCTTGGCCCCGGTGGCCAGGGCGGCGCGCACCATGTCGCCGCGCAGCTTCTCCAGGGTGAAGCCGCCGCCGATCGCCAGCAGCGCCAGCGGCAGGGCCATGCCCGTGGCGATTTTCAGGCTGCGCTCGAGGAGCAACGGCATGGGCAGGGCGAAGAAGCTCCAGGCAATGCCGAGAAACGAGGCGAGAATCAACGGGTTGAGAGCGAACTGCTTCACCCAGAAGGTAACGCCGCGCTGCTCGCCGTCGCTGCGGTGCGGCCAGAGCAGGGCGATGATGGCGAAAAAATTCAGAAACGGCACGAGAAAACCCATGAGGATGCCGGCGCGGGTCAACCCGGTTTCCCCGTAGGCGTTGAGGGCGATGGCCAGGCCGATATAGGCGATGTTGCCGCGAAACGCACCCTGGCTGAATACCCCGCGGGCCTCTGGCGGATAGCCACGCAGGACCGTGTAAAGGTAGGAGATCACGAAGGTCACTGCGACCGCGAGAATCGAGCCGAAGACCAGCGTGCCGTTGAAGTTGGCGCCGAAGTCGGAGGTGCCGATCTTGTAGAAGAGGAGCAGGGGCAGGCAGACGTAGTAGACCAGCTGGTTGGTCTGTTGCAGAAAGGTTCCGTCGATCAAGCCCCAGCGGCGCAGCAGCCAGCCAAGGATGATGACCGAGAAGACCGGCAGGACGATGTTGAGAATTTCGAGAAACAGCATCATGGCCTCGCGTCGTCGGTTACTGGGCAACGAGGGACAGGATACAGAATTCAATTCCGGAATACAGCACAAAACATCAAAATCTCACCTGATAACCCGGGCGCAGAATGTGTATTTCATTGTGTTGGCAGATTCGAGCTTTCCTTTTGTGCGGGTTGTGTAATATTCTACAGCTTGTTGCCTGCACCCGTTGCATATCGGCCGGTTGGGAGTTTTGCCAGATGAATTTACCGCGTTTCAGTCGCTCGACGACTCTGCGACTGAGTATCATCACCGTGATGCTGCTGATGGTCACGGCCCTGCATTATCTGACCACGACGCAGCTGCACAACGCCCACGACGTCTACCGGCGGCTGTATTACGTGCCGATAATCCTGGGTGGCGTCTGGTTCACCCTGCGCGGCGGCATCCTGACCGGCATGGCCGCTTCCCTACTCTACGTGCCGCACGTCCTGGTGCACTGGGAACACCACCCTTCGATCGCCCTCGAGCAGTACCTCGAGATCGTCCTCTACAATGTTATCGGCGGCTTGACGGGGTTCCTCGCCCAGCGCGAGATGAAGCAGAAGCAGCGCTACCAGACGACGGCGGAAACCCTCGAGGAAAGCTACCGCAAGCTGCGTGAACAGGCCGACCAGATCATCGAAATCGAAGAGCAGCTGCGCCGCGCCGACCGGCTTTCGGCGCTGGGTGAGCTTTCGGCTGGCATGGCCCACGAGATTCGCAACCCGCTCGGCTCCATCCGGGGCACGGCGGAGATCCTGCGGGATGGCGTTGCGGCGGATGATCCGAAGTCCGAGTTCGCCGATATCCTGATCCGGGAAGTCGATCGCCTCAACCGGGTGCTTGAAGATTTCCTGCGTTTTGCTCGCCCGGCGCCGGTCGGCCATGGCCGGTTCGCCGTCAATCGGGTCATCCAGGAGGTCCTCGACCTGACCCGGCAGCAGGCGCTTCGCAATCGTGTCGAGGTGAGCACCGGGCTCGATGAAGAATGCGAAACTACCGGAGAGGGTGAGCAGATCAAGCAGGCACTGCTCAACCTGGTCCTGAACGCCTTGCAGGCGATGCCTGACGGCGGCCGGCTGACCGTCTCGACGCGACGGGAACAGAACGCCCTGCATATCACTGTCAGCGACAACGGGCCGGGTATCCCGCCGGAAAATCGTGAACGGATCTTCAACCCGTTCGTCACTACCAGGGAAGGCGGGACCGGGCTCGGACTGGCGATCACCCAGCGGATCGTCCAGGGGCATGATGGTCATATCGTCTTGCAGAGCACGCCGGGCGAAGGGGCCAGCTTTACCGTCTGCCTGCCCCTTGCCTCATAAAAGAATGGACTTGTAACCCGTAAGTAAGGTCAACACATTTCAACGCAAAGACGCAGAGAAAAAGGGCAAGTCGCAAAGTAAAAGCATAAATAAGCAAACGAAGGGGAGCGATTTTCTTTGCGCCTTTCTTTATTCCTTGGCGCCTTTGCGTTGAAAAGATTCGAGCTGTTGTTCTGGTCACAGGCCCATAACGGAAAGGTCGGAGAAAGATGAAAGCAGCATCCGCCGGTCAAAAGGCGAAATCCCCACGCAAGGTCCTCCTGATCGATGACGACGACTCGCTGCGCCGGGTGATAGAGTTCTCGCTGCACTCGGCCGGTTTCCAGGTCGTGGCCGCGACGGACGGCAAAACGGGCCTGGCGCTGTTTCGTGAAGAGCGCCCGGGGGTCGTGATTACCGACATCCAGATGCCCGGTATGTCCGGTTACGACGTGTTGCAGCAGATCAAGGCGGAAAATCCGGAAACCCTGGTGATTGTCATCACCGCCTTCACCTCCGTTGAAAAAGCGGTCCAGGCGATGAAGCAGGGGGCCCACGATTACATCGCCAAGCCTTTCAGCCGCGATGAGCTGGTCCTCGTCGTCGAGAAGGCTTTCGCGTTGCTGGGGCTGCAGGATGAAAATCGCCGCCTGCGTGACGAGCTGGAGCATCAGCTCGACTTCGGCCATATGGTCGGCAGCTCGGATGCCATGCAGGAGGTTTTCGACGTTGTCCGAAGGGTTGCGCCGACCGATGCAAGCGTCCTGGTCACCGGCGAGAGCGGCACCGGCAAGGAGCTGATCGCCCGGGCGATCCACCAGGGGAGCCCCCGGAGCAAGGGGCCGTTCGTGGCGATCAACTGCGCGGCCATCCCCTCGGAGCTGCTGGAGAGTGAGCTGTTCGGACATGTCAAGGGATCCGTCACGGGAGCGGTCCGTGACCGCGAGGGTAAATTCGAACAGGCCGATGGCGGCACCATCTTCCTCGACGAAGTCGGTGAGCTGCCCCTCGAACTGCAGCCAAAGCTGCTGCGGGTCCTGCAGGAGATGGAAGTGGAACCGGTCGGCGGCCGGCCGCGGCCGGTCAACGTCAGGGTGGTCGCTGCGACCAAACGCGATGTCGAATCGGCCCGCGGCGAAGGATCCCTGCGCGAAGACCTCTACTATCGCCTGGCCGTGATCCCGATCGAGCTGCCGCCGCTGCGTGCCCGCGCCGAAGACATCCCCCTTCTGGTACGACACTTCCTGGCAAAGTACGGCGCCGGCAGGTCTATCGACATCAGCGGGCCGGCTCTTGCGGCGATGACCGCTTATGCCTGGCCGGGGAACGTTCGAGAGCTGCAGAATGCGGTGGAACGGATGGTTGTGCTGATGCGCGGCGAGCAACTCGACCTGCCTGACCTGCCGATGAAAATAAGATCGCTCAAGGCAGCTGCCGCGGGGCGTGTGCTGAACCTCCCTGACGAGGGGTATCCCCTGGAGGAACTTGAAAAAGAGGCGGTCGTCCAGGCGCTCGAGCGCAACCAGTGGAACCAGACCCGCGCCGCAGCTTACCTGAGCATCCCGCGGCATACGCTCCTCTACCGGATGGAGAAGTACGAGATACGCAAACCCTGATCTGCATGCCGCTCGGTGCTGTCTGGATCCGCAGACGCAGCGTTGATGCTTTGCAGCGATAAACCGAAAAATGCCCCGCCTTCGACGTCGAAAGCGGGGCTTCATGTTCCTTGCGCGGATGGCTGCTATCCCGAAATAATCGGGAATAAATCGGATCTTAGCCGTATCTCTGTGAATAAGCCCCTGTTGCGCGTGATCCTGATCGTTGCAACCCCGGAGGTCGCATCGCAAGTGTGCCCGGATGCAGCCGGAACAAGCGGCGTGTTACATTGAAAGGAGAACAAAGGATGGGCTGTTCGCCTGTTTCGTCGACAAAAGGTCATCGTACTCTTCTGTATTTCAGTGGGGTTTTTCAGAGTATGCCGGGCCTGCTGGCGTGTTGAGCCGAACTCTGGAGTGAGCATGTTTTTCTGGAAGCGCAACAATCAGGATGTGTTCATGGAGGTTGCCTATCCTCATCTGGACTTCGTCTACAACATGGCCCGGAAGCTTTCCGGCAACAGCTTCGATGCCGAGGACCTGGTCCAGGAAACGTTCACCATCGCATTCCGCAAGGTCCACCAGTTAAAGGATCACGACAAGGCCCGGCCCTGGCTGCTGGCTATCCTGCGCAACCTGTACCTGCGCTCCCGGGAGAAAAACCGGCCGGAGCTTCTGGATGTGCCCGACGACGAGAGCTACGTCGCCGTCCTC
>JBFIMV010000194.1:0-5222 GCA_041611575.1 Desulfuromonadales bacterium
AAGGCCGGGGAGAAGGTTGCGATCATCGGCCGGACAGGGTCGGGCAAGAGCACCCTCGGCAGACTCTGCATGGGGCTGTACGAACCACAGCAGGGGTCGGTCAAGCTGGACGGCATCGACCTGCGTCAGCTGCACGTCGCCGACCTGAGGCAGCACATCGGTTACGTCAGCCAGGACAATTACCTGTTTTACGGCAGCATCCGGGACAACATCGCCTTTGGGGCACCCTACGTCGACGGCCCGGCGATTTTGAGCGCGGCCAACCTGGCCGGCGTCACGGATTTCGTCAAGGGGCACCCCTCCGGGTTCGACTGGCAGGTCGGCGAACGCGGCATGAACCTCTCCGGCGGCCAGCGCCAGGCGGTGACGATTGCCAGGGCGCTGCTGCTTGACCCCGAAATCCTCGTTCTGGACGAACCGACCAGCGCCATGGACAACAACGCCGAGTTGCTGTTGCGGCAGCGCATGGCATCAATGCTGCAAGATAAAACCCTGCTCCTGTTCACCCACCGAACCAGCCTGCTGCAACTCGTCGACCGCGTTGTCGTCATGGATGCCGGACGGGTGGTCGCCGACGGTCCCAAAGCGGATGTATTGAAAGCCCTGCGGGCCGGCCAGGTCGGCGCTGCAAAACGCTAAAGGTCAACAACCATGCCAGAGCGCAATCAGATCAAGGACGCCTTCGACAAGAGAGAAAAAAAGGGGTTCCTCACCGCCTTCAATGATGATGAGGACCTGCTTTTCATGAGCGAGGTCGACGCGGCGATTCGCCGCAAGGGACATTCCGCCGCCTACCTGCTCAGCTTTGCCATCGCCCTGCTGATCGTTCTCTTCATCGTCTGGGCGCATTTCACCGTTCTGGACGAAGTCACCCGCGGCATGGGCCAGGTGATTCCTTCACAGAAGGTTCAGACCATCCAGAACCTTGAAGGGGGGATCCTGCAGGAGATCCTGGTGCAGGAGAACCAGATCGTCAACAAGGGCGACATAATCATCCGCATCGACAACGCCCTGGCCGCGAGCCAGTACCGTGACGCCTTCTCCAAGGCGGCCGAACACGAGGCAGCCATCTTCAGGCTGAACGCGGAAATCGAGGGGCGCACGAAACTCGTCTTTCCCGAGCAGTTCAAGAACACGGACCCGCAGATTCTCGAAGACCAGCATTCTCTCTTCCGGGCGAGGCAGGACCAGTTGCAGGCGGAGCTCAGCGTCCTGCGATCCCAGTACAATCAGAAACAGCAGGAAATCCTCGAGATGAAGAGCCGCAAGGAGCAGCTCGAACGCAACCTGGTGCTGGTAAAACAGCAACGCGACATCGCCAAACCGCTGGCGGAACAGGGCGTCTATCCGCAGGTCGACTATCTGGCGCTCGAGCGCGACATCTCCTCCCTGCAGGGCGACATCGACGCCTTGCGCCTGGCCATACCGCGCATCCAGTCTGCTGCCGGGGAAGCCGGCAGACGCATCGAGCAACGACAGGCCGAAATTCGGGCAAAGGCCCTGGACGAGATGAACAGCCGGCGCGGCGAACTGAACTCCCTGCGCCAGATCATGGCCGCCGGCGAGGATCGCGTGACGCGCACCGATGTGCGCTCTCCGGTGCGCGGCACGATCAAGCAGATCAACCTGAACACCCTCGGCGGCGTGGTCCGCCCCGGGGAGTCGATCCTGGAAATCGTCCCGCTCGATGATACGCTGCTGATAGAAGCGCGCGTCCGTCCCGCCGACATCGCCTTCCTTCACCCCGGGCAGAAGGCTATGGTCAAGATCACGGCCTACGATTTCTCCATATTCGGCGGCCTCGAAGGCGTCCTGGAGGCGATCAGCGCCGACACCATTGAAGAGGACAACGGCGAGAGCTTCTACAAGGTCAAACTTCGGACCAGGAAGAACGCCATCAATTACCAGGGAGAGGAGCTGCCGATCATTCCGGGGATGACTGCGAGCATCGACATCCTGACCGGGAAGAAGTCCATCCTCAATTACCTGCTCAAGCCGATTCTGCGCACCAAGCAGAATGCGTTGCGCGAGCGATAGGCGCATTCCGGGAAGAGAACATGTCGAAACTGCGCTGTCTTCTGCTGATTCTGGCAATAGGCCTGCTCGCCGGACCCTGGGGTTGCGGCTCGAAGGCCTCTGCCAAACCGACAGAGGAGCAGGGCACACCGGTGGCGCCGCTGATACCGCCGGGAACCGGCCTGTTCCGCAGCCACGAATTCCGCAGCACTCTGCGCGCCCTGCCGAACTGGACCCGCGTCATGACGGTTGCTGAAGGCCAGACCGACGCTTTCTGGGCCTGCGAGCCGTCCCGTGAAAGCTGCTCGGCGGCGGCGCTCAGCTGGCAGAAAGCCATTCGCGAAGGGATTGAACTGCAGGGCATGGAGCAGCTCAAAGCCATCAACCGATACTTCAATCGCTGGCCTTACCGCCTGGACATCGACGTCTACGGCGTGAGTGACTATTGGGCGACGCCCGGCGAGTTTCTCAGGCTGTCCGGCGACTGCGAGGACTACAGCATCACCAAGTACTATGCCTTGCGCAAGCTCGGTGTCGACATCGCGGATTTACGCATCGTGCTGCTCCGCGACACGATCCGTAACATCGCCCATGCGGTCCTTGCCGTCCGGCTCGACGGCGAGGTGTATATCCTCGACAACATGTCCGACCTGGTGCTGCCCCACCTGATGTACGAGCACTATGTCCCGCAATATTCCGTCAACGAATTTTATCGGTGGGCCCACATATCGCCTAAAGCGATGCGTTAGGCCACTCACTCGAGGCAAAGGAGTAAAAGAGTCATGCAAGCAAAGGAAATGAAAATGACGATTTCCAGTGCGGCTCTCAAAGATGAGTTCAGTCCCAGCTCGAGAAAAAAGGCCTTCTGGACAGGTCTGATTATCATCGCCGTGGTCGCCGTGGTCGCCGTTGCCTGGGTTGTCTGGGGCCTGAAGGGGAGAGAGCAGGAGTTCGAAACCAACCTTGAAAAACGGCTCGAGCTGATGGCCGCCTCCCAGGTGCAGTTGATCGAGGCCCAGTTCGAGACGACGCGGGAACAGGCCGGCCGCGTCATCAATTCGGATTTGTTCCGCTTGTACGCCGCGGAAGTCCACCTCATCGAGGACGATGTCGCCCTGCTGGTTGCCGGGCCGCTCCCCGGACAAACGGCCATGGACGACGGGGTCGCCCAGCTGGCCGCGCAGATGCCGATGATGCAGAACCTGCTGCTCGAATTCACCCGGATATCAGGGTACCTCGGCGGACGGGTGGTGAATCGCAACGGCACCGTCTACATCGCGACCGATGCCGCGACGACGCCGCTGCGCAAGGACCAGACGGCGATGGTTGAGCAGGTATTGAAGAGCCATACCCCCGAGTTCGGGCCGCTTCGGTCCACAGAGCAGGGGCTGGTGCTCGAGGCCTACCTGCCAATTTTCCCGCCCGAGGCCAGCGGACTGGAACAAACCCCCGTGGCGGTACTGCTGCTCACCAGGGTCGCCGGAGAGAGACTCGGACAGCCGGGCAGCGGCAGTCCCCTGGAGAAGGGCGAGCGAGTCCGGCTGTTACAAAGGGTCACCGACGGTTTTGAAGAGGTCGTGCCCTGGCTCCCGGGGCAGCTGCAGCGCATCGCCCGACCGGCCGAAATCAACGACAAAAAAGTCTTGCCGTTCGGCGTTCGCACGGCGATCGCCGGCCAGGCGAAGACCTACTCTCTCGGGGTCCCTCTCGAAGGGCCGGACTGGTGGGTCATCGTCGAAGCGGACTACGATGTCGTCAGGGAGAACCTGCGCGGCCAGCAGAAGACCCTGTTCAGCATCGCCGTCCTTCTGGTGCTGTTCTTCGCCGTTGCCTTCGGCGCTCTATGGGGGGCTTACGTCAGCTACAGGGACCGAAGAGTGGCCAACTATTTTGAGCACCTGGCAGCAGAAATCGACAAACAGCGCCAGCTGCTCGACCGCATCAACAACACGATTTCCGATTACATCGTGCTCAAGGACCTGCAGGGGCGCTACCTGTATGTCAACCCCGCCTTTGCCGAAGCCGTCGGGCGCTCTCCCGAGGAGTTGATCGGCCTCGACAACGAGGCGGTTTTCGGCTACGACACGGCCCGCCGCCTGGAGCATACCGATCAGCAGGTTTTGACTCACGGTGAGCCCTTGACCTTCAGCGAGACCATTTACCTCAAGTCGCAGCCCCACCATCTGCAGATTTCCAAGGCGGCCCTCAAGTCAGCCGAGGGGCAGCCCACTGGAATTGTCCTGGTCATTCGCGATGTCACCGAGATGGTGGAGAGCCGCAAACGCCAGGAACAGGCGACGGCCAAAACCGTGGAGGCCCTGGTCAGGGCGATCGAGCTGACCGACCCATACCTGGCAGGGCAGTCCCGCCTGATCGGCGCACTCGGACTCGAGGTGGGCAAAGCCTTGAACGCCAGCGACGTGGACCTCGCCACGATCGAGACGGCGGCGAACCTCTCGCAGGTTGGCAAGCTCTTCGTCAGGCGCGAGCTATTGTTCAAAAGCGAGCCGCTGACGGATGCAGAGAAAGACGAGATGGAACGTCACGTTGAACATGCTGCAAAAGTGCTTCAGGATATCGACTTCGGCCTTCCGGTTTTCGAGGCAGTCAGCCAGATGAACGAGTCCCTCGACGGCAAGGGTTACCCGGCCGGCCTGAAGGGCGACGCCATCAAGTTCCCCGCCCGCGTCCTGGCCGTGGTCAACAGTTTCGGCGCCATGGTTGCCCCGCGTGCCTATCGGGGCGCCCGCAGCGTGGACGAGGCCTTGCAGATCATCGGGCAAACGGAGCAGGCGGAGTATGACCCACGCGTGGTCGCAGCGCTCAAAGAGGTGGTGCATTCCGCCGTGGGCGAAAAGCTATTGGCCAAGGTGACCCGCTCATAGAGAGCCTGATCTCTGCCGGCGATTCAGGCTCCCCTGCCCTTTCCCGGCAGCAGGGACAGGTGCTATGATGGATCTGTTGATGCCGTTTTGAATGAAAATGAGTCTCTGGGAGTCTGCATGAACAGCTTTGATCTTGCCGTTAGCAGCATAAATCATGAACAGTTGAAGAGTGGCGAGGTTCGCGTGGTCCAGGCAAACCTCGGGCTGTTGTGCAACCTCTGCTGCCGGCATTGTCACGTGGAAGGATCTCCACTCCGCACTGAAATCATGTCCAGGGAGACCATGCAGAGCCTGCTCCGCCTGGTTGCGGAATTCCCGGGG
>JBFIMV010000195.1:0-5173 GCA_041611575.1 Desulfuromonadales bacterium
CCCTTCTACGGTGAATCCGGCGGCCAGGTCGGCGATTCCGGCACCATCTCCGCGGCGGGTGTCACCGTCCGCATCAGTGACTGCCGCAAACCTCTGCCGAACCTGATCGTGCATGTCGGCACCATTGAAGAAGGGGTTCTGCAGCTCGGCCAGGACGTCGAACTCGAGGTCGACCGCGCTGCTCGTCATGCGACCGCCCTCAACCACACCGCCACCCACATTCTGCATGCCGTCCTGGTCGAGGTCCTCGGCGACCACGTCCGGCAGGCCGGCTCGCTGGTCACCCCCGAGCGGCTGCGCTTCGACTTCAACCACTTTTCGGCGGTCACTCCCGATGAGTTGCGCCGCATCGAAAACGAGGTCAATCGCCGGGTGCGCGACAACCAGAAGGTCGAGACCAGGGAAATGGCCGCCGACGACGCCATCGCCGCCGGTGCCACCGCCCTGTTCGGCGAAAAGTATGGCGAGCGGGTCCGGGTGGTCAACCTGGGCGAATTCAGCATGGAGTTGTGTGGCGGAACCCACACGGCGGCAGCCGGCGACATCGGCCTGTTCAAGATCGTGCAGGAATCAGGCATCGCCGCCGGGGTGCGTCGCATCGAAGCGGTCACCGGCGCCCGCGCCCTCGAACTGGTGCAGCAGCAGGAAGAGGCCATAGGCCGCATGGCACACCTGGTCAAGAGTGACAGGCCGCAGCTGGAGAACCGCCTGGCACGCCTGCTCGAACGCCAGAAAGAACTCGAACGCGAACTCGCCACCCTGGAGAGCCGCCTGAAGGCCGGACAGGCCGAGGATATCATGAGCCAGGTCCGGGAAGTCGGCGGCATCAAGGTCCTGGCCTCACAGGTCGAGCCGGCCGATGGCAAGGGCCTGCGCGACATGGCCGACAAGCTGCGCGACAAGCTCGGCTCGGGCGTGGTCGCCATCGGCTGTCCTTATGACGGCAAGGCCAACCTGCTGGTCGCGGTCAGCCCGGACCTGACGGGCAAACTGCATGCAGGCAAACTGGTCGCCGCATTGGCTACCGAAGTCGGCGGTCGCGGCGGCGGTCGACCCGACCTCGCCCAGGCCGGTGGCAGCCAGCCGGAAAAACTGGCGCAGGCACTGGAGAAGGTGACGGGACTGGTCGAAGCGGCACTGACCAGCTGAACAGGCCAAGCCCCGGCTGTGCATCGGAGACGACCGTGCGACTGGAAATGCGGGAACAACCCCTGCTGCGGCAGGAGGCCGATACTCCGATCATCCTCATCGTCGATGACGAAGAGATCATCCGCGACCTGTGCGCACGGGCGCTCAAGGAGTACCGGGTTCTTCAGGCGCAAAACGGCAGGGAAGCGCTGGATATTCTTGAGAACCAGGCGGTCGATATCATTCTGACGGATGTCATGATGCCGGTCGTCAACGGTCTTGAACTCCTGCAAAGCATCAAAAAACATGCCCCGGACCAGCCGGTTCTGGTCATGACCGGCTTCGCCGACAAGGAGATCATCCTCAAGGCGCTGAAGGCCCACGCCGACGACTTCATCGAGAAACCTATCAACCTCCTGCAGATGAAGGCCTCGATAGAGAAAGCCCTGGAACAGAGGAATCTGCGCCGGGAGCTGTCTCAACTCAGGCAGATCGATCGCCTGAAGACCGAGTTTCTCGGGCTTGTCTCCCACAAGCTGCGTACCCCGGCCACCTCCATTTCTCTTTTCATCCAGAATCTCGCCAGCGGCGCAATCGACCTGCTCGACCCGGGCTTTGATGATGCGCTCCATGCCGCCAAAGAGGAATCCGACTATCTCGCCTACCTGATCCAGGACCTGCTCTACTACAGTGACATTCTCCTGCAGGACAGTCCCGCCACGACCACGCGCGAGGACCTCAAGGAGATCGCGGCCACGGTCCTGACCGAGAAACACCAGGCGGCGGCAAAGAAGGACCTCGCATTGCACAGCAGCTTTCCCGGCAGCTGGCCGGCCGTCAACGTCGACCGCCGCCGCATCGCCTTCGCCTTGACGGCGCTGCTGGACAACGCCATCAAATTCACCCCGCCGGGCGGGCAGGTCACCCTGAGCGGCGAAGTGACCGATGAGGAGCTCATTTTGGCCCTGAGAGACAACGGGCCGGGAATACCACTCGACGAGCAGCCGAAGGTGTTTGAAAAATTCTACCAGGTTGACCCCAACCGTACCGGTCAGGTCCGCGGCTTCGGCCTCGGTCTCTTCTACGCCCGGCAGTTCATTCGCGATCACGGCGGCACCATCCGTCTCACCAGCACCCCCGGCAGCGGTACGGAAATAACCGTTCGCCTTCCACGTCTGCCTGTCGGTACCACCAAGTAAAGCCAGTCCGCTTTCTCCCCGCGAAATCACGGCAATAACCCGGCATTTTGCTTTGTAGGCTTAAGAGGTTATGCTATATATTCATTTTTTTACACGTGACAAGACACTTGTCATAGCGAGGCCTGTATGTTCAAGGGAACCACCATTCTGTGTGTCCGGCGCGGCAACGAGATCGCCATGGCCGGTGACGGCCAGGTCAGCATCGGCCAGACCGTCATGAAACACACCGCCCGCAAGCTGCGGCGCATGTACGACGACCGCGTCATCGCCGGCTTCGCCGGGAGCACGGCCGATGCCTTCACCCTGTTCGAAAAGTTCGAAGCCAAGCTCCAGGAGTATCGCGGCAACCTGCAGCGCGCCGCCGTCGAGCTCGCCAAGGACTGGCGCACCGACCGCATACTCAGGCATCTCGAGGCGCTGCTGATCGTCGCCGACAAAGAGACGACCCTGATTCTCTCCGGCGTCGGCGATGTCATCGAACCGGAACACGGCATTGCCGCCATCGGCTCCGGCGGCGCCTATGCCCAGGCCGCAGCCCGCGCCCTGGTCGCGCACAGCGACCTCACGGCCGTGCAGATCGCCGAAGCTTCGCTGCGCATCGCCGCTGACATCTGCGTCTACACCAACGACCAGATCATCGTGGAGGCGCTGTCGTGAACAACTTCACTCCACGGGAGATTGTCTCCGAGCTTGACCGCTACATCGTCGGCCAGAACAGCGCCAAGCGGGCGGTCGCTGTCGCCCTGCGCAACCGCTGGCGGCGTCAGCAGGTCGATCCCGATCTGCGTGACGAGATCGCGCCGAAGAACATCATCATGATCGGGCCCACCGGGGTCGGCAAGACCGAGATCGCCAGGCGTCTGGCAAGGCTGGCCCAGGCCCCGTTCATCAAGGTCGAGGCGAGCAAATTCACCGAGGTCGGTTACGTCGGCCGCGATGTCGAGAGCATGGTCCGCGACCTGGTCGAACTGGCGGTGCTCATGGTCAAGGAAGAGGAGGCGAAAAGCCAGCGGCTCAAGGCGGAGGACCTGGCCGAAGAGCGCCTGCTCGACCTGCTGCTGCCGAGCCAGTCATCCGACCTGACCGCCGATGTCAAGGGCGAAGGCGGACCGCGCGACAAGCTGCGGCGCCTGCTGCGCATGGGCGAGCTCAACGATCGCCAGGTCGAGGTGGAAATCAACGATACCCGCTTGCCGAACATGCAGGTTTTCGGCCCCCAGGGGCCGGAAGAGATGGGCATCAACATCAAGGAGATGTTCGGCAACCTCTTCCCGAAGAAGACCAAGCGCCGCAAGATGAAGGTCTCCGAAGCACACGAACTGCTGATCGAGGTCGAGGCGGAGAAGCTGGTCGACATGGACAAGGTCCAGTCGCTGGCCCGTGAACGCACCGAGCAGAGCGGCATCATCTTCATCGACGAGATCGACAAGATCGCCAGCCGCGAGGGGGGACGCGGTCCCGAAGTCTCGCGCGAGGGGGTGCAGCGCGACATCCTGCCGATCGTCGAGGGGAGCACGGTCAACACCAAGTACGGGCCGGTCAAGACCGACCATATCCTGTTCATCGCCGCCGGCGCATTTCACGTCGCCAAACCGTCGGACCTGATCCCGGAGCTGCAGGGTCGCTTCCCGATCCGGGTCGAGCTCAACAGCCTCGAGGAAGCCGACTTCGTGCGCATCCTCACCGAGCCGAACAACGCCCTGATCCTGCAGTACCAGGCCCTCATGGCGACCGAGGGGATACGCCTGAAGTTCACTGAAAGCGCGATCCGCGAAATCGCCAGGGTGGCGGCCCAGGTCAACGAGCGCACCGAGAATATCGGCGCCCGGCGCCTGCACACCATCATGGAAACGCTGCTCGAGGAGCTGTCTTTCAGCGCACCCGAACGCAGCGAAAAGCACATCAACATCGACGACACCTTCGTGCGCGACAAGCTGACGGCGATCGCCGCCGACGAAGACCTGTCGCGCTACATCCTCTGACCGCAAGCGGGCGACAAACAGCTACGGGGTTCCCCATGGAAGAACTGATCAAAAAGGCCAATGTGTTGATGGAGGCGCTCCCCTACATCAAGCGCTTCGCCGGCAAGACCTTCGTCATCAAGTACGGCGGCCACGCCATGGCCGACGAGCGGCTCAAGGAGTCGTTCGCCCTTGACGTCATCCTGCTCAAGTCGCTCGGCATCAACCCGGTGATCGTGCACGGCGGCGGGCCGCAGATCAACGAGACCCTCAAGCGCTACGGCATCGTCTCGCAGTTCGTGCGCGGCATGCGCGTCACCGACGTCGAAACCATGTCCGTGGTGGAGATGGTGCTGGTCGGCCAGGTCAACAAGGAGGTGGTCGGCTACCTCAACCAGCACGGCGGTCGGGCGGTCGGCCTGTCCGGCAAGGACGGCGGGCTGCTGGTCTGCGAGAAGATGCTGCAGGAGGTTCGTGGTGACGACGGCGCCATCGAGAAGGTCGACATCGGTTATGTCGGCGACGTGGTCGAAGTCAACCAGGACCTGGTCCGGACGCTCGAGCAGGGCCGCTTCATGCCGGTCATCGCGCCGATCGGCGTCGGCCGGAACGGCGAAAGCTACAACGTCAACGCTGACCTGGTCGCCGGCCGCATCGCCGCCGCCCTCAACGCCGAAAAGCTCATGCTGCTGACCGATGTCGAGGGGGTCAAGGACAAGTCGGGCACCCTGCTGACCAGCATCGGCCTGGCGGACGTCCCCGGCCTGATCGACGACGGCACCATCTCCGGCGGCATGATCCCCAAGGTCGAGTGCTGCGTCGGCGCCCTGAGCGACGGCGCGAAGAAGGCCCATATCGTCGACGGCCGGGTCGAGCACGCGGTGC
>JBFIMV010000196.1:0-5143 GCA_041611575.1 Desulfuromonadales bacterium
CACCTGCATCGCCGCCAACTGGCGGCGGCACTCCTTCTCCGGCTTCCTCGAGCCGGTCAAGATGAACGACAACACCACTCTCGACGAGCTGCTCGGTATCGAGGAGCAGAAAGAGGTGATGATCAGCAACACCCGTCAGTTCCTGGCCTGTCTGCCGGCCAACAACGCCCTGCTCTGGGGGTCGCGCGGCACCGGCAAGTCGTCGCTGGTCAAGGCGCTGCTCAACAAGTACGCCGCCGACGGCTTGCGCGTCATCCAGGTGGAGAAAGAGGACCTGGTCTACCTCTCGGAGATCTTCTCCGCGGTCGAAGATCAGCCTTACCGCTTCATCCTGCTCTGCGACGACCTGACCTTCGAAGTCGGCGAGTTGGCCTACAAGATGCTCAAGAGCGCCCTCGACGGCTCGGTCTACTCCGCGCCCGAGAACGTTCTGATCTATGTCACTTCGAACCGTCGCCACCTCCTCCCCGAATACGAGTCGGACCACCTCGGCGGCAAGTTCGTCAAGGGCGAGCTGCAGCAGAGCGAGGCGATGGAGGAGAAGGTCTCCCTCTCCGACCGTTTCGGCCTCTGGGTCGCCTTCCATGTCTTCTCCCAGGAGCGCTACCTCGAAGCCGTGCGCCTGTGCGTCGAACGCGAGGCGCGCCAGCGCCAGGTCGAGATCCCCTGGTCGGACGAGTTGGCTCAGGCGGCCATCAAGTGGTCGCGCGACAAGAGCAAGCGCTGCGGGCGCACCGCCTACCAGTTCACCAAGTACTGGGTCGGCCGCTACCTTCTGGCGAAACGGGCGGCTTGACAGCAGACGTCTTTATCACGAAGCATCGCAGGGGACGGCCGCAGGCCGTCCCCTTTTTTTCTTCCGGACAACACCATGCCCTCGTTGTTGCTGTTAACCTTTGTGGAAACAGCCTGGGTGGTCGGGGCCTGGCCGGTCCGCCAGGTGGAGTTTCTCACGTATCCCCGTAAGGCGCTATCAAGCTCATCTGCCACCCGTTCTTGATAAAAAATGATTCGGTGAGACAATAGGAGGGTTGCAAGTATTTTTGAAAGGAGACAGAGCAATCATGATCCGATATTTTCGTATCGCATTTGTGTCGGCCATCTTCCTCGTGGTCACACTTGGCAGCCTGGCCTTTGCAGGGGAGCGCGGGGTGGCCCAGTCGCCGACCTCTGTCTGTCCGATCCTGGTCGGCAGCCCGCTGCCGTCAATAACCTTGACGACTCTTGGCGGCAAGAGCTTTGATTTGAACAAGGCGGTTGCCGAAAAGCCGACCATCCTGATTTATTTCCGTGGCGGCTGGTGACCGTATTGCAACCTCCAGTTGGGGGAATTGATACGCATTGAACCGCAGCTCCTGGAGATGGGCTACCAGATTCTGGCCGTCAGTGCGGACAGTCCGGAATACCTGGTGCAGAGCCGGCAGAAGCACCAGATGGGCTATACCCTGCTTTCAGACCACAGCATGAAGGGGGCTATGGCCCTGGGGATCGCCTGGCAGGTGAATGACGACAACCTGAAGATTTTGAAAGGCTTTGGCATCGACCTGGAGAAGGCCTCCGGGGAAAGTCACCATATCCTGCCTGTTCCGGCAGCCTATGTTGTCGGTAAGGATGGCAGGATCAGCTTTGCCTATGTCAATCCGGACCATAAGGTCAGGGTGCCGGCGTCGGTGTTGCTTGAGGCGGCCAGGGTTGGCCTTGAGTGATTCTTGCTGGACTTTGATGACACTGCCGGACGAAATTCAGGGCTAATAGCTGACTTGCACCGGCCGGAGTTGCAGGCATCTGACAGCATTGATCTGGTGCGAGCCGGTCAGCTGACATCACCGCTCCCCTTGATCGGTTGGCCAGTTTGAGGGCTTCGTGCGGTGGGCCGCAAGGCTCGCCAGGACGCTCCGTCCCGTCTGCCCCTTTTCCCCCCGGGCACACCAATTCCTCTTGCCATTTTCATCCGTTGCGGAAACAATAGAGCCTTCCGGAATCACAGCCAATTCCCCTGGAGGTTCGACCGTGACTGCCCATCTCATCCACCGTACCGCGTCCGCCTACACCTATCCGCTTTTGATCAAGAACCTGCTGGCCTGCCCGGTCATCGACAACCCGGACCAGGAGATCGTCTACCGCGACCAGCTGCGCTTCGACTATCGCACCTTGCGCGAACGCATCTGCCGCCTGGCAGGAGCGCTCACGGCGCTCGGCGTCAAGCCGGGCGACACGGTGGCGGTGATGGACTGGGACAGCCATCGCTACCTCGAGTGCTTCTATGCCGTGCCGATGATCGGCGCCGTGCTGCACACCATCAACGTGCGCCTCTCGCCGGATCAGATCCTCTACACCATCGACCACGCCGAAGACGACGTGATCCTGGTGCATAGCGACTTCCTGCCGATTCTCGAGGCGATCAAGGGGCGCATCGACACGGTCCACAATTACGTCCTGCTGAGCGAAGACGGCAGCCGGCCGGAAACCTCGCTGCCTCTCGCCGGCGAATACGAGGAATTGCTGGCTGCCGCGGCGCCGGAATACGCATTTCCCGACCTCGACGAACACACCAGGGCGACCACCTTTTACACCACCGGCACCACCGGTATGCCGAAGGGTGTCTACTTCAGCCACCGGCAGCTGGTGCTGCATACCCTTGGCGCGATGGCTGCCATCAGCACCCCGGCCGTACAGGGTCGTCTGCACCAGCAGGACGTCTACATGCCGATCACGCCAATGTTCCACGTCCACGCCTGGGGTATCCCCTACATTGCGACGGCCCTGGGGATCAAGCAGGTCTACCCCGGTCGTTACGCTCCCGAGATGCTTCTCAAGCTGATTGCCGATGAGGGGGTGACCTTCTCCCATTGTGTGCCGACCATTCTGCACATGCTCCTGACTCATCCGGCGGTGAATGACGTCGACCTGAGCCGCTGGAAGGTCATCATCGGCGGTGCGGCGCTCCCCAGGACGCTGTGCCTGGCCGCGCTGAAACGCGGCATCGATATCTTCGCCGGCTACGGCATGTCTGAAACCTGCCCGGTGATTGCCCTGGCCCACGTGCCGCAGGAACTGCTCGACCAGCCGGTCGAGGAGCAGGTCGATATCCGCTGCAAGACCGGCCGGGCGGTGCCTCTGGCGGGGATTCGCCTGGTCGACGAGGACATGAACGACGTGCCGGCCGATGGTGAGAGCACCGGCGAGATCGTGCTGCGCGCTCCCTGGCTGACCCAGGGCTACCTCAAGGATCAGCATAACTCCGAACACCTCTGGCGCGGGGGCTATCTGCACACCGGTGATGTGGCCAATATCGATGCCCGTGGCTACCTCAAAATCACCGATCGTGCCAAGGATGTCATCAAGATCGCCGGCGAATGGGTTTCCTCCCTGGAGATCGAGGACATCCTCGCCCAACTCCCCGGAGTGCGCGAAGTGGCGGTGATCGGCATGCCTGATGACAAGTGGGGGGAGCGGCCGCTGGCCCTGGTCGTTGCTGCTGAAGCCGAACCGGGTGAGAAGGAATTGCTTGCCGCGATCAAGGGGTACGTCGATTCCGGGCGCCTGAGTCGACACGCGCTGATGCTCAAGTCGATGACGGTTGCCGAGATCCCCAAGACGAGCGTCGGCAAGGTCGACAAGAAACTGCTGCGGCAGAGACATCTATAGCGCTTTTCGGGAGCCGCCTGTTTCGGCGGCATTGCCAGATGAGGAGAAAGACATGCCCGCCAACCTGAGCATCAACTCACTTGAAACCGTGCTCGATCTCGCCGTCTGGCTCGAGAAGCATGGCCAGGAGTTCTATGAAAGCGCCGCCTGTACAGCCGTGGCGCCCGCCTCCCGGGAATTGTTCACCCGGCTGGCGAGAGAGGAGCGCAAGCATTGCGTGGTGTACACGGACCTTTACGAAAGCTTAAGTGGCAAAAACGCTGCGGAGGAAGAGCTGCTCGGCGAATACGGCAACTTCATCAGGCTGCTGATCAGGGAGATCACGCGGTCGCTCGAATTCCTGGATGACCTGACTCAGGAGGAGCTGATCGGGCGCGCGCTGCAGTTCGAAAAGAACACCCTGCTCTATTTCATGGAGATCGAGCGATTGTTTTCAGGCAAAGCCAAAGCCGTCATCGCCGCAATCTGCAGCGAGGAGAAGAGGCACATCCAGTTACTCTTGGAGCTCCGCGAGAACCTGCGAAACGGCGCGTGATGAAGTTTGACACGTTCATTGATGAGAAAGGAAAAGCCCGCATCTTGCGGGCTTTTCACGTTACGGCCGGATTTCACTGTGCCTGGCTTTCGTAGTTTTCAACCAGGGTTCGGTATTTCTCTTCCAGGCCGGGCGTTTTCGCCTCAGCCGCGGCGTAGGCGCCGCGCATGGGTCCACGCATCTCTTCGGGGAGGATCCGTTCTGCCAGTGGATAGAGGATGCCGTCCTCCTTCTCAATATGACCGCGCAGCAGGGTGGCGTAGCCTTTGGCGTGCTCGGCGATGATCGCCCCCTGGCCGGGTTCGCCTTGCAGGGCCTTCTGCGCGGCCTCCTCCATGGCACGGACGTGGGCCCGGCCCTGGTCGTGTTCCATGTGCATCGCCTCGATCGGCGACTGCTTCTCCGGCATGCCGTTGTCAATCAGCGCGACGAACAGCACGTCCTCCTCCTTGGCATGATGGAAACGGTCGGCGTAGTTGCGGATGAAATCGACCGCGTCGAGATAAAATTGCCAGTTGCGGAACTTCCCCTGCTCCAGCAGGTCCGTGTTCTTCTCGACCAGCGTGATCATGCGCAGGATGAGCTTGTGCTCTTCGACCATCACCTGGGTGACGTTGGTCTTCATGCTCAGCCTCTCCTTTCGCCGTCGATGCCGATGACTACGATCTCAAGCGGAACGTCCTTGCCGGATTTCTGCACTGCCTGCTGGGCCATCATCGCCAGGCCGCGGCAGCAGGGAACTTCCATTATGGGAACGGTCACCGACTGGATGTCGTTCTGGCTGATCATGGCGGCCAGTTTGTCAACGTAGGGGCTGGTGTCGTCGAGCTTCGGGCAGGCATTGACCAGTATCCGCCCCTTGATGAAGTCCCTGTGGAAGTCGGCATAGGCGAAGGGTACGCAGTCGGCGGCGATCAACAGGTGCGCGTTCTGCAGGTAGGGTGCGCTCGGCGGTACCAG
>JBFIMV010000197.1:0-5137 GCA_041611575.1 Desulfuromonadales bacterium
GCCAGACCCTGCGACCGCAGGCAGCCAATTGCCAGGTGAGCGAAGTCCTGGCAAACGCCGCTGCGATGCTCCATGACTTCCTTTAATGGCGTGGCGATGGTCGAGAATTCCGGGTCGTACTTGAAATCGCGATAGATCCTCTGCATCAGGTCGTGTACGGCCTCACCGAGCGACCTTCGCGGCGTAAACGACGGCCCGGCATATTCCGCCAGGGACTCATCGACGGTGACCATCGGTGAATCCAGCAGGAACTGGCACGCCTCTATGACATCCGCCGTGCGATCGGTACGCAAACGATCCCGGACGACCTCCCAGGGGAGATTGTCAGCGTTCTCGAACAGGGTCGATTCCATCGTCTCGACTTCCACCTCGCTGATCGCCGTGACGCTCAGATGATCATGAGGCTGGTGGATGGAAAAATAGGTTGTCACATTGCCGAAACAATCGATGTGATCGTACCGGTCATCGGGGGTTGGATCGATTTTCAATTCTGCCGATAAAACTTTCTGATGCTTAAGACCCCTCGGCAGGAGACGGGCCTGATTGTAACAGAGCCCGACCAGGGCTTCGTATTCAAACTCGGTCGTGTGAGTCACGCGGTATTTCATACGTCCTCGTCCTGCCGATGGGGTGTCAGCTGCCGATGCGGCTGCGAGTGACTGAAATAAGTGCTAGTGAGCAAGTTGGAAAGTTGCCACAGGCTGTCGGCCTGTGCCTCCAGGAGTGCGTCCAGTTCGCCGTAGATGCCCTGCCCTTCTTCGAGGCGGGCCAGCTGAGCGACATATGCCAGACGCAATTCGCTGAGCGCCTTGAGGATACAGCGCTCATCCTCGCCGATACGCACCAGGCTGTTCTTCCTCGGGAGGTCTGCAACATGCCTGTTCAGTCGATCCAGCTGGTACGCCAGAGAACGGGGATGTTTCGGATCCATCAGGATCAGCTCAAGGACGGTCGGCAGGTGCATGTACGACCGGTAACGCCGCCGGAACGTGTTCAGGCTGTCGCAGATGATCAGGATCGTCTCCATCAGCTGGCGCTGCACGGCCTCCTCCATGGATGGCACCAGAGTGGCGCGCAGCAGGGAAACCAGTCCGAGCCCCCGCTCCAACCGCCGACCGATATCGAGCAGCCGCCAGCCGGACTCACGGGTCATGCTCTCTGCCACCAGGCCGCTGAAAGCGACCAGCTGCACGATGAGTTGATTGAGGCGATCCTGGGCGCGGGAATGCCCCTGATCGGTCGTCTCATCCTCGACCCGCCAGTCCTGCTGGATCGCGTCAATGACACGCCAGATTTCGGCCGGCCAGTGGTCTCTGACCGTTTGCGCGGATTGACCGAAAGATTTCAGGGCGGAAGCCAGGCTGCCCGCCCGGTCCGCGTCGTATAACAGGGAGAACAATTCGTCGCCCGGCTGCTCAAGGAGTTCTTCGCTCCCCTCGTCGACAAACCCCGGGTAAGTCGATGTCACATGAGTCAGGGCACGCAACAGACAGTGCACGTAAGGTTTCAGGGCCTCACCGTTGGCATCGCGCTGCTCGCGGCGCAGCAGCAGGATGGCGCGCAACAGCCGGGCGGTCCCTTCCGCCCGTTCCACGTAACGGCCGGCCCAGTAAAGGTTGTCGGCTGCGCGACTCGGCAGTGGTTCGGAACGGAACGGCAGGACCTGGTCCTGCTTCGGCTGCCGCCACAGGCTGACATAGCGGACCGGCTCGTCCGACAGGACCCATGTGTCCTTGCTCAAACCGCCGGCCTTGCTCGACACCACCAGCTCTCCGGCATGCGGGGCAATGCGCGTCAGGCCACCGGGCATGACACTGTAGCCGTTCTCGCCGTCGACCAGGAATGAGCGAAGTATCGCGTTGCGCGGCTCGACCCAGCCGTCGACCAGAGACGGCGCCGTGGAGAAACTGACCATTTCCTGACCGATATACATGTGCGGCCTGCGCCGGATCAGCTGCCGCAGCTCCGCTTGTTCGGCCGCCGTCAGCTGGGCGCCGAAGATCGCACGATAACCCTTGCTGCGATGGATCGGCTTGATGACCAGGCGTTCAAGATTGTCGAGGACAAACGAGCACTCTCTTTCCTGGCCGCACCACCAGGTTGCCACCGAGGGAATCTTGAGTTCCTCGCCGAGAAAATACTTGGAAATTCCCGGCAGGAACGCCATCAGCGCGGGATTCTCGAGGACCGAGCTGCCGATCGGGTTGGCCAGCGCCACGTGGCCGAGCCGCGCCGATTGCAGCAGGCCGGTAATGCCGAGGCTCGAATCTTCCCGCAGCTCCAGCGGGTCACAGTAGGCGTCATCAACCCGCCTGAGGATAACATCGACCTGGTGCAGCCCTTCCAGCGACTTCAGCCAGACCCGCCCGTCGCGCACACTCAGATCATCACCCTGGACCAGGGTATAACCGAGATAATTGGCGAGATAGGCGTGTTCAAAATAGCTCGGGCTGTAAGGGCCGGGCGTCAGGACCACGACGCGCGGATCTTCGACATTCCTGGGAGCGAGCCTGGACAGGCGGTCACGCAGAGGCTGGAAGAAGCTGGCGAGGCGCTTGACGTGGCATTCACGGAAGAGCGTCGGGGAGATACGCGTCATGACCATGCGGTTTTCGAGCGCGTAACCGATCCCGGACGGGGCCTGCGTTCGGTCGGCAAGCACCCACATGCGCCCATCGGGGCCCCTGGCGAGGTTCGAAGAGCAGAGGATGAGAGGACGGTCCTCGGGAAAACGGATGCCGACGCACGGACGCTGGAACCCCGCGTGGGCAAAAACCAGCTCAGGCGGGAGTAGCCTCTGCTTGAGGAGCTCCTGCCGACCGTAGAGATCGGACAGGACCAGGTTGAGAAGTTCTGCCCGCTGGACCAGGCCGGCTTCAATCACCTGCCATTCATTGTTGCTGATAAACAGGGGGATGGGGTCAAGCTGCCAGGGCCTGGTCGAACCCTTCAGGCCATCGAAGACGTTATGCGTAACACCGTGCTCACGCAGCAGGCGCTGTGCCTCGTGTTGACGGAGTTCCAGCCCCTCGCTGCCGAGGCGTTCGATCTCCTGTAACAGCGGCTGCCAGTGAGGGAGAAGTCGGCCCTCACCGGCATACATCTCGTCATAGCCTTCCAGTCGTGTCGCATAAAACTGGGTGATCGACCTGGGGTGTTTCTTCTCGTTCTGCTGCACGGCTGGATTTCGCTCCCGCAATCTGGCTGATGCCCATCTCCGGAGCGATTATAATCCAGGAAGACGACGTAAATCCACCGTATAGGGGAATTCCTCGTTTGGTTCTTCCTCGGGAGGCGGACTCATCGGCACCATGGGGCCGGTCATCGGTGTCAGGGTGCCGAGCCCGGCATGGGCCGGCGGCGGCGTCGCCACGGGACTCTGGGCTCCACCAAGCCCCCATAGGTGGGTGATCTGTTGGGCTTCGGCCTCAGAAGTTACCGCACCGGGGGTTCCGCCGATATCCCAGAACCGGGTAATGCGGCGCGATTCGGCTTCAAAGGCATTGACCGGGAAGACATCGTAGCTGCGACCGCCGGGGTGGGAAACATGGTAGGTGCACCCCCCGATGGCCAGGCCGCTCCAGGTATCGACGACATTGAAGACCAGCGGCGAATGCGGCTTGATGGTCGGGTGCAGGGCGGAGGGCGGCTGCCAGGCCCGGTAGCGGACGCCGACCACATATTCCCCCTTGCGACCGGTACTGCGCAGGGCCAGGCGCCGACCGTTGCACACCACCACGTGGCGCGGCTCGGTCAGGCCGGTAATGCGCAGCTGCAGTCTTTCCACCGAGGAATCGACGAAACGGGCCGTCCCCTGGCTCCCCATCTCCTCACCGAGGACATGCCAGGGCTCGATGGCGAAGCGCAGCTCAAGCTCCATCGCGTCGATATTGACCGAGCCGAAATGCGGGAAACGGAACTCCAGGAACGGCTCGAACCATTCGAGCTCGATCGGGTATCCGGCCCGGTTGAGATCGGCCACCACCTGCTTCATGTCTTCGCGGACGAAATAGGGGAGCATGAACCGGTCATTCAGCTCCGTCCCCCAGCGGACCAGCTCATGCTCGTAGGGCTGCTTCCAGAACCAGGCGATCAGGGTGCGCAGCAGCAGGTTCTGCACCAGGCTCATGCGCGCGTGGGGCGGCATTTCGAATGCCCGCAGCTCGACCAGGCCAAGCCGCCCCGAAGGACTGTCAGGGGAATAGAGCTTGTCGATGCAGAACTCGGCGCGGTGCGTGTTGCCGGTCATGTCGATCAGCAGGTTGCGCATCAGGCGATCAACCAGCCAGGGGGCTGGAACTTCACCTTTCGGCATCTGCTGAAAGGCAATCTCGAGTTCATAGAGGGAGTCGTTGCGGGCCTCGTCAACCCGCGGCGCCTGGCTGGTCGGGCCGACGAACATCCCCGAAAAGAGATAGGACAGACCAGGGTGATGCTGCCAGTAGGTCACCAGGCTGCGCAGCAGATCGGGACGGCGCAGGACAGGGCTGTCGACCGGGGTCGCGGCGCCGAGGGTGATGTGATTCCCGCCGCCGGTCCCGGTGTGCCGGCCATCGAGCATGAACTTTTCCGTGCCGAGGCGGCTCAGCCGCGCTTCGGCATAGAGGGTGGTCGTGTTGTCCACCAACTCGCGCCAGGTGGCTGCCGGGTGAATGTTGACCTCGATGACACCGGGGTCGGGCGTGACCAGCAGCCGCTCAAGACGGTAGTCGCGGGGCGGCTCATAGCCTTCGACGACCACCGGCAACGACAGCGCGGCGGCAGTCGCCTCGACAGCGGCGACCAGGTCCAGATAATGTTCGAGCATGGCCATGGGGGCCATGAAGACGTGTAATCGCCCCTCCCGGGCCTCGACGCAGAGCGCCGTGTGCGGCACATCAACCAGGTCGCTTTCGCGCCGACCATCGGCCACGGGCTGTTCCTGTACCCCCGCCTGGGCATCGACCCTCTTTTTGACGTGGCTGTAACGTTTGGCAACCTCGCCGTGGTAGTCCTCCAGCGGCGGCCGGTCGCCGAACTGGTTATGCTCTCGCTGGATTTCGCGTTTTTCGGGCGCTTTCCAGGGGAGGGAATCGAGCGGCAGGCGCATCCCCATCGCTGAGCCGCCGGGGATCAGGAACATCTGCCCGCGACGGAA